>JBEBCC010000056.1:0-21539 GCA_041158125.1 Cyanobacteriota bacterium | reverse complement strand
GCTCCAGCGGCCGCTGTTCAGGGGGAACCGGACAGGCGTTGAGCTCGCTGAGCAGGGCCTCTCTCAGGCTGGGGTCCGGCTGCGGGTCGGGGCCAGCCTCGGAGCCTGCCATCGGGGCCCGGCCTCAGGCCGGTACGTTCTGCTCAGACCCTAGGTAGGTCTCCTTCTCGCCGTGGCCCCAGAACGACTCCAGGTCGTAGTAGCTGCGCTCTTCGGGGGTGAGGGCATGCACGATCACTTCGCCGTAGTCGAGCAACACCCAGCGGCCCTCGGTCTGACCCTCCTTGCGCAAGGGCAACCGGCCGGTGTCCTCTTCGACGCGGTCCTCGACCGAGCGGGCAATGGCGCGCACCTGCACGTCCGAGAAGCCGCTGGCGATCACGAACCAGTCGGCGATCGAGGAGATCTCCTCCACCCGGATCAGCACGATGTCGGCGGCCTTGCGGTCGTCGCAGGCCTCAGCTGCCAGCAGGGCGAGGGCCTTGCTGTCGTGCGGATCAAGGCGTGGGCGGCTGGGATCTGGGCTTGGTTTGGCGGCGGTCGCCGCTGGGTTGACGGCCTCAGCCATACACGTTCTCACTGCTCACGGACTGGCGCGAACCCTGTTGCTGGGCCATCTCAGCCCGCGCCTTGCCGGCACTCTTGCGCAGCGCCTCCAGGCGGTCTTCGTAGAAGCCCCGCTTTTTCTTCTTGCGGGTCTGCTCCACCAGCTCCTTGAGGGCGCCGCCGAGGCTCTTGTAGGCATTGGGCAGGGTGTATCCAAAGCGGCAGGCCAGGTCGATGGCGCGCTCATCGGCGGCGATGGCGTCCTGCAGGCGCTTCTCGGAGTTGTTCTTGAGGTAGAGGCGGTAGCCGGCGAAGCCGGACAGGCCAAGGGCCATCAGCAGGAGCAGGCCGTCCTGGACCCAGAGCTCACCGATGGCACCACCAAGACCGATGGCGAGAGCGGCCATCTCCCAGCCGTCGCGGGGCACGGCATCGTTCTGGATGCGACCCACTTCATGCCAGAAGAGCAGGTTGCGATGGTCGAGGGCCAGAAGATCCCACTTCTGCAGGTCGATCTGGATCTCCACTTCATCGCGGCCGATCTCCTCGATCGTGATCAGCGGCGGGTCGGCGGAGGCGGCCGCTTCCACAAACACCCAGCTCTGCATCTCGGGGGGCAGCAGCCCCTTCAGGCGCTGGAGTTCGCTCATGCGCTCGTCACCGGCGTGTCTTTCGCAACACTAGCGACGCCGGCTGTCCGCTTCAGGCCAGGGCTGAACAGCGCTGCAGCGGGCCGCGTGAGAGGCTAGGCGGGTTTGGCTGCCGGACATCTGCCCATGCCCCGTCGCACGGATCTGCGTCGCATCCTGCTGCTGGGGTCGGGGCCGATTGTGATCGGCCAGGCCTGCGAATTCGACTACTCGGGCACGCAGGCCTGCAAGGCCCTGCGGGCTGAAGGCTTCGAAGTGGTGCTGGTGAACAGCAATCCGGCCTCGATCATGACCGATCCGGACATGGCCGATCGCACCTACATCGAGCCGTTGACGCCCGAGGTGGTGCGGCGGGTGATCGAGACGGAGCGCCCGGATGCACTGCTGCCCACCATGGGCGGCCAGACAGCCCTGAACCTGGCGGTGGCCCTGGCCAAGGACGGCACCCTGGCCCAGTACGGCGTGGAACTGATCGGCGCCAACCTGGAGGCGATCGAGAAGGCGGAGGACCGCGACCTGTTCAAGCAGGCGATGGAGCGCATCGGCGTGGCCGTCTGCCCCTCCGGCATCGCCCACACCCTGGAGGAGGCGCAAGCCGTCGGCGAGGCGATCGGCAGCTACCCGCGCATCATCCGCCCCGCCTTCACCCTGGGCGGCAGCGGCGGCGGCATCGCCTACAACCCCGAGGAATTCCGCGCCATCTGCCTGAGCGGCCTCGATGCCAGCCCGGTGAAGCAGATCCTGATCGAGCAGTCGCTGCTGGGTTGGAAGGAGTTCGAGCTGGAGGTGATGCGCGACACCGCCGACAACGTGGTGATCGTGTGTTCGATCGAGAACCTCGACCCCATGGGGGTGCACACCGGTGATTCGATCACCGTGGCCCCGGCCCAGACGCTCACCGACCGCGAATACCAGCGCCTGCGCGACCAGGCGATCGCGATCATCCGCGAGATCGGCGTCGATACCGGCGGCAGCAACATCCAGTTCGCGATCAACCCCGCCAATGGCGATGTGATCGTGATCGAGATGAATCCGCGCGTCTCCCGCTCCTCGGCCCTCGCCTCCAAGGCCACCGGCTTCCCGATCGCCAAGATCGCCGCCCGCCTGGCGGTGGGCTACACGCTCGACGAGATCCTCAACGACATCACCGGTAAGACGCCGGCCTGCTTCGAACCCACGATCGACTACGTCGTCACGAAGATCCCCCGCTTCGCCTTCGAGAAGTTCCGCGGCAGCCCGGCGGTGCTCACCACGGCGATGAAGTCGGTGGGTGAGGCGATGGCGATCGGCCGGTGCTTTGAGGAATCGTTCCAGAAGGCGCTGCGTTCGCTGGAAACCGGCCATGCCGGCTGGGGTTGCGACCGCCCCGATGCCACGCCGGAGCGGGTGGATCTGGATCGGCAGCTGCGTACGCCATCGCCGGATCGGATCTTCGCGGTACGCACAGCGATGGTGAACGGCTACAGCGATACCGATATCCACCGCCTTTCAGCGATCGATCCCTGGTTCCTGGCCAAGCTGCGCCTGATCATCAAGGCGGAAGCGCGATTGCTGAAGGGTCGCCAGCTGGCGCAGTTGGATGCCGCAGCGCTGCTGGAGCTGAAGCAGTTGGGCTTTGCCGATCGCCAGATTGCCTGGGCCACCGGCAGCAGCGAGCTGGAGGTGCGGGCCTGGCGCCAGGGGCTGGGCATCAGCGCCGTGTTCAAGACAGTCGATACCTGCGCCGCTGAGTTCGCCTCGACCACGCCGTACCACTACGCCACCTATGAGCGGCCTCTGGAGCGCCTGCGCGATGACGGCTCGCTGGAGCTGATCGCCCCGGAAAGCGAGGTGCAGCCTGAAACACGCCGCAAGGTGATGATCCTCGGCGGCGGCCCGAACCGCATCGGCCAGGGCATTGAGTTCGACTACTGCTGCGTGCACGCCTCGTTCGCGCTGCAGGCCGAGGGCTTCGCCACCGTGATGGTGAACAGCAATCCCGAAACCGTGTCGACCGATTACGACACCTCCGACCGACTCTACTTCGAGCCACTCACCCTCGAAGACGTGCTCAATGTGATCGAGGCCGAGAAACCCGAGGGGGTGATCGTGCAGTTCGGAGGCCAGACGCCGCTCAAGCTGGCGATCCCGCTGCTGCGCTGGCTGGCCAGCCCCGCTGGCCAGTCCACCGGCACCCGCATCTGGGGCACCTCACCCGAATCGATTGATACCGCTGAAGATCGCGAACAGTTCGAGGCGATCCTGCGCCGCCTGGAGATCCGCCAGCCGCGCAACGGCCTGGCTCGCAGTCAGGAGGAAGCCCGCGCCGTGGCCGCCCGCGTCGGCTATCCGGTGGTGGTGCGTCCGAGCTACGTGCTCGGCGGTCGCGCCATGGAGGTGGTGTACGGCGAAGAGGAGCTGAACCGTTACATGGTGGAGGCGGTGAACGTGGAGCCCGACCACCCGGTGCTGATCGATCAGTACCTGGAGAACGCCACCGAGGTGGATGTGGATGCCCTGTGCGATGCCACCGGCCGCGTGGTGATCGGCGGCCTGATGGAGCACATCGAGCCCGCCGGCGTGCACTCCGGCGATTCCGCCTGCGCCCTGCCGGCCGTGAGTCTCGATCAGCAGGCCCTGGCCACGATCCGCCAGTGGAGCGAGGCCCTGGCCCTGGCGCTGCAGGTGAATGGCCTGATCAACCTCCAGTTCGCCATCAAGGATGGCGATGTCTACATCATTGAGGCCAACCCGCGCGCGTCGCGCACGGTGCCCTTTGTGGCCAAGGCCACCGGTGCCCCTCTGGCCAAGATCGCCAGCCAGATCATGGCCGGCCGCAGCCTCGAGCAGATCGGCCTCACGAGCGAACCCCAACCGCCGCTGCAGGCGGTGAAGGAAGCCGTGCTGCCCTTCAAGCGCTTCCCGGGCGCCGATTCGATCCTGGGCCCGGAGATGCGCAGCACCGGCGAGGTGATGGGCACCGCCCGGGGTTTCGGCCTGGCCTATGCCAAGGCAGAGCTCGGGGCGGGTGAGGCGCTGCCCACCACCGGCACCGTGTTCCTCTCCACCCACGACCGCGACAAGCCGGCGCTGCTGCCTGTGGCCCGCCGCCTGGCGGAGCTGGGCTTCCGGCTGGTGGCCACCGAGGGCACAGCGCGGGCGCTGCTGGAAGCGGGCTTGACGGTGGAGCCGATCCTGAAAGTGCACGAGGGCCGCCCAAACATCGAGGATGCGATCCGCTCCGGTGAGATTCAGCTGGTGATCAACACGCCGGTGGGTCGCCAGGCCGCCCACGACGACAAGTACCTGCGCCGCGCCGCCATCGACTACGCCGTGCCAGCCGTGACCACCCTGGCCGGTGCCCGTGCCGCCGTGGAAGCGATCGCCGCCCTGCAGGGGGAGCCGCTGGCGGTCACAGCCCTGCAGGACATGCATGCTTAGGCGGCGGCCCATGCAGCTGCTGCCCGACACCCTGTCGGAGGAGTTGCGAGCGGTGCTGGCACCGGAGTCTTGAACAGCTCCTGGCCACTGCGGCCTGAAAGCCGATGGTTGTTCGACAGCGAGGCGTGCCACAACCGGAGCGCCAACACAGATCTGGATCGGCTGGTCAAGGGTTGCGCCAGGCTGACGCGGCTCACCCCGTAGCCTGGATCCCCCGCGCCAGCTCGCCGTGACCATCGCCCCCCCCCAGGCCATCCCCACCGCCGGCAGCGACTGCAGCGCCGCCTTCCGCGCCGCCTACGAGAACCGCTACACCTGGCAGCCGGGCTTCGGCGGCTACCGCGGCCGCTGCGTCTGGGAGCAGGACGACCAACGCCATGAGGGCACCTTCACGGTGGGGGCCGACCTCAAGGCTCATGTGGATGGCATCAGCGATGAGACGGTGCACAAGGCGGTGGCCAGCCAGCTGTGGGAGGTGGCGATCCACCGAGTGCGCCGCAGCTTTGAGCAGACACACGGCGAGAACACCTTCACTGCCGGCGACACCGACGCAGTGGGCACCGAGGTGATCGTGGGCGGCAAGAATGCCGGTGATCGTTACCGCATCAAGGGCGATGTGGTCACGATGGTGCACCGCCATATCCATGGCACGGTGGTGACGATCTACACCGAGAGCACCACCGATACCGGCAGCGGCTACCTGAGCCGCAGCTACACCAGCCAATACAGCGACCCGGCCAGCGGCTCCCCCCGCGGCGGCCTGAGCCGCTTCACCGATACGTTCGTGCCCTTGGTAGGTGAGGGCCCTTGGGTGCTGAGCGAGCGGGTGGTGGAGAGCGAAGCCTTCGGCGACATGCCGGCCGGCCGCCAGGTGTTCCGCTTCGAGGCGCTCGAACCGCTGGCCTGAGCGGCTGAGCGTGCAACGCTCAGGGCAGGGTGAAGCCCGACTGCAGGTTCTTGACGTCGAGCATCACCCAGCCGACCCACAGCAACAAGGCCAGCACCCCTGCCGTAGCTGCTGCCTTGGCCACGAACCGCCCCACCATCTCCAGCGTGCTGATCTCTTTCACGGGCCTGTGGCGGTAGGTGCCTCCCATCATCGGCTGCGCCGGGACGGGGCGTGGCTCACAGAGTCGGTGCCTGGGAAGCCGAGGCAGTGGAGCTGCCGAACGGGGCAGGATGCGAGCTGAATCAGATCGGCTCATTGGTTCAATGATCTGGCTTGCCAGTTTTCTATCACTGCCAAGGAGATTCAGGACAACCCAGGCCCTCCACGCAACAATGATCCTGCGATTACGGGCCAGGGTTGTGGCGACCGTGATTAGCACGCAAGTGAACAGGAAATGTGGCCAGCACCCCCATCAAGACAGGGGCGCGGAGACAGATTAGACCTACAGCAACATCACCGATCTCGGTGATCACATAATTCCCTGATCAACGAAAGCCTGCTTGGCGCTATACAAGTCATCCTGAAAATAGGCAGACAGATCAGACAGCACACAGAAGCCTCCTATTTACGAACATCTTGCCGGGCTCTTCCTGCCGCCTGAACACTCTGAGGTCATCCCTGAAGGACGACGCGAAAATCAATCAAAACTGAGCAGCGCATCACCGACCAGCCGGCAAAATCCCCGCCTCCACTCGTCAACGGGGATGGTGGCGCAACAACATTGACCTGACGATGCCAACAAGCCCACTCAGCCACACCGGCCTGCGCAAGCAAGTTGAGCCCCATCAGAAACCGAATCAGCGGCATAGCCCTACAAGGCAAGCACAACCACAACCGATGAGACGCCGAGGCTCACATCTCTTTTCCATTTCATCATCCCAGAAACACGATTTGAATGAGCGGAACGACAACACGGAGATGTACAGGCTGGCGCTCTCTCAACACTCAAGAGCGGCAGCAACCAGATTGCCAACACAGACAATGCTAATAGCATCAAATGGGACACCGAAGTACACCAGAAAGCACTTAAGTTTGTCGAGACAGACTGCGCACCTCTTCTGTGCCGCACAGATCGACTTGCAGCGTGTGAGCTTAACGAGCAAGTGTTTCCATGGGGGCGGGCAAGAATACAAGCATCGATGAAGTTGAAGCGCCTAGCAGCCTGCTTGAGCCATGCAAGACCCATGCAGTTCAGAAGCGGCCAATCTGATACAATGATCCCGCAAACATATTGTTCTTTAATCGCCGCGCCGGCATCTCCGGGAAAATGGAAGCCCAAGGCAGTGCCATCAGCCTTGGGCGGGGGAGGTCCGGGTTGAGACCAACCAGCGCACCAGGGCTTTGTTCGGATCCGCCAGCTCCTCGATTGAGCTGTAGAGATAGTCCTGCCAGCCGTGCTGCGGCAGGCCGCTGAACACCATCAGGTTGAGGGGGTAATCCTCCGAGTCACTGCAGCGACGGAAGTCGTCGCGATAGAGAAATACCGGTTTAGCCAGCGCGATCGCCGCCCCCAGATCCAGCATCACCCCCTCATCGGGAGGCGTTCCGTTCACCACAGCCAGCAAGGCATCGGCAGCGCGCACGTCCTGCAGATCGGCCTGTGCCACCCGCCAGGCCCAGCCCGGTTCCGCCAGATCCACCTGGCCATTGCGGCTGAATGGCTCCCACACCTCCAGCCCCAGCGCCTCCAGGGCCACGATGAAATCAGGCAGCAGCCGCTGGCGCCAGTGGGGCGAGAAGCCATAGGGCGAGGCCAGATAGAGCCGCGGCCGCGAGGCCGATCGCTGCTGGGTGCTCATGCCCGCGACAGCCGGTACTGGGCTTCATCAGCGGCGGCCGCCGCCGGGTGCTCCCAGGGGAACACGATCCAATCACTGGCGTGGGTCACCTCCACGGCCTGCCACCACTGCGGCTCCACCTTGCTCACCCACACCACCAGCCGCGCGTCCGCCAGCTGGCGGTGCGGCTCCAGGGTGCGCCCGGTTTCGTACACGTCGTCCACCACCAGGCAACCCGCCTGCGGCGCCGGCAGCAGTGGCAGCGCCAGCCGGTGGCTGAGGGCCACCGCCAGCACCAGTCCGCCGCGGGGGATGCCGTGGATGCCGCAGAAGCGCTGGTCGGCGCAGCTGGCGGCAATGTGGATCACGGCCTGATCGAACTCAGCCCAGCTCAGCTGGCGCATCGGTGGGTGGCATGGCTGTTCAGCAGCTTGCACCCCAGCGGCCGGCGCTGACGAAACCGCCTACAGCGGCATGCCGCCCTGCGGGCTCGGCCGCGTGGAACGACTGGCGCCAGCCACAGGGCGACGGGAAACGACCAGGAACAAACCGGAGGAGCCGAAGGCGGGCGCGATGGAGTAGCAGCACGAACACCCGTTCAGCAGTAGCCATTGCTACGGTTTTGTCACGTTCATCCCCCCTGTGGGACGCATGCCTTGGCAGCAGGGAACGGGGCTGCCGCTGTGGAGGCACGTTGTGAACCACCTCGCCTTGATCCGTGAACGGATCCTCAAAGCTCAGCGCCTGCATCAGGCCCAGCTCGCCAGCGTCACGAACGCCGGCAGCCTGATCGTCTGATCAGGGCAGGAGCAGCCGGCAGCGGGTCTGGAGCAGCCTCAGCACCAGGGGCGGATCGCCCTGAAGTGCATAGGCCTCAACCTCCCGCTGACGGCTGTCCTGCGGCAGCGCCGCCGTCGTGGCCACCACATGGCTCAGGTTGCCCTGGGCGCGCAGATACTGCAGGAAGAAACCATCCAGCTGACGGTCGCTGAACGCGCCGGTGACGCGCAGTCCCTGATGCAGCGTCAGCGATGTGGGTGTCTCCAGGCCATCGAGACAGTCCTGCACCACATGCACCAGCTCGTGATGCAGCACCCGGGCGCGCAGCTGCGGCTGCGAGCGCAGCGCAGTGCTCAGGCAGAGGCGATTGAGCCCCATGTTGTAGGTGGCCAGCTGACCGGGACCGCCGCAGGCCTCCTCCTCCGCCACCTCCACACCGAGGCGGCGCAACTGCTCCAGCGCCGGGGCGAGGGGATCCGCAGCGGCGCGGACCGCCAGCGGAGTCAGGCAGCTGAACAGCGGCAGCAGCAACACCGCGAAGGAATGCCTCGCCTGGCGCCAGGCCACCGAGGAGAACGGGAACCGGATGACGACAGGCAACGAAAACCGAAAGAAAGTATCAGGATTCTCGCATCCTGGATCGAACTGAGATCAAGGTGCCGGCCCCGGCCAGCAGCAGCAGGGCCAGATCGCCGCAGCGGGCATAGGTGGTGATCTCATGGCGACGCTGCAACCGGACCGGCAGGGTGGCAGCGCGGCCGGATGGCGCCAGCTCGCGAATCACCCCGGCCGCATCAACCACCAGGCTGGGGCCGGTGTTGGCACTGCTCACCAACCAGCGGCCCGCTTCAATCGCCCGCAGCTGCGCCAGGGCCGCGAACTGCTGCTGCAACAACGCCGGATAGGGGTCGAGGTTGGCGCTGGCCAGCAGCCATTCCGCCCCAGCGCCACTTGCGGCCGCCAGGCCGCGCCCATCGGCCAACTCGTAGCAGATCGCCACGGCGATCGGACCATCAGGCAGGCGCAGCAGCCGGGACGCCCCGCCAGGGGTGAGGCCCCCCACCGCCGAAAGCCCCGCCCAGCGGAAGATCTCAGCGCCGGGGATCCATTCGCCCAGCGGTACCAACCGGTGCTTGTCGAGAGCCGCATCGGGATCAACGGCACCGGTGGGGAACGCCAGCAGCGCACTGCGCAGCTGCTCTCCCTCCAGGCGAAAGCCACCGCTGAGAACCGGCACCGCCGCCGGCTGCGGCAGCGGCTGGCCCAGGGCCAGGGCCCCCTCCGGCAGCAGAAGGGCCGCGCTGCCCAGGCGCCCCGCCTGCTCCTGGGCCCACAACAGCCGCTGTAGCAGCAGCTGCTGCTGATCGGCGCTGAACTTGCGGCGGGTGGGGATGGCCGGCTGCAACACCAGCAGCGACCGCCAGCTGGAGGCCGACTCCTGCCGCTGCGCCAGCTGCAGCTGCTGCCAGCCGAGGCCATGCAGCCCAACAACCAGCCCCAGCCAGAGCAGGGCTAACCGCCAGGGCAGCCGCCGCAGCCGCCGCTGCCGGGCCAGGGCCAGCAGCCGCCATAGCCCCCAGGCCAGCAGCAACTGCAACGCCGCCAGGCCACCCGCCCCCACCAGGCGAGCCACCCCGGCCAGAGGGCGGTCCCCCGGCAGCACCACCGCGCCGAGGCCAATCCAGAACAGCGGCCCCCTCGCCAGCAGCACCTCCGCAAGCCCCCACAGGGCCGAGGCCAGCAGGGCCGTGCCCAGCCGTTCAGGCCCGAGACGCTGCACGAGCCAACGCCAGGAGGCCACCAGCAAGCCTCCCAGCAGACCGCAACCGGCCAGCAACAGCACACACAGCGGCAGGCTCAGGGGCAGGGGCACCCCAACCCAGTCGAGCGGATGCAGCCAGAGCAGCCAGCGGTGGCTGACGATCACGGCCGCCGCCCCCCAGGCCAGCGCCAGGCGCGGCCCCAGAGACCAGAGGGGAAGCAGCGCCAGCCAGAGCAGCGGCGGCGCACCCATGGGCGGCAGGGCCAGCGCGGCGAGCGCCCCGCCAGCCAGGGCGGTGATCCACCAGATCGGCCGGTTGTCTGCCATCGCCGCTGACCTTAGGAAGCGCCAAGGTTTGCGCAGGCTCACGCGGGCCTGACCCGTTCCCTGCACCCCCTGGCCATGGACGCAAGCAACCCCCTGCAACAACTGCTGGTACGCGGCCTGGGCACCACCTCGCTGGTGGCCGATCGACTGCGCGGTGTCACCCAGGCATGGGTGAGCAGCGGCCGCCTCGATCCAGCCCAGGCGGCCACCCTGGTGGACGAGGTGCTGGCCAGCCTGCGAGGCGAGAACCCGGAGCTCGAGAAGCAGACCGAACGGCAGTTGGACCGCAACCTGGATCAACTGCTGCAGGAGCTGGGCCTGGCGCGCCAGCGCGAGCTCGATGAGCTGCGCGGCCGCATCGACCGACTGGAGCGACAGCAGCGGCAGCAAGCCAGCAGCAGCGGTTACGCAGCTGGCAGTCCGGGCTACAGCGACCTGCCGGACTGAACGGGGGCGCCAGGGGCGGAGACTGCTGCGCTGGCTGGGGCAGAATCCCAGCCGCGATCCGCTCGGTCCAGCCCATGCGCGACATCCTGATCAGCTCGGCGGTGTGTGTGGCCTGCCTGCTGCTGGCTCTGGTGAGCCAACTGGTGTCCCCCTCCACCGTGGCGGCGGCCCCCGCCGCAGCCGAGCCGGCCGTGGTACGCGCCGCCGCGGCACCCACCCGAGCCGCCGGAGCGTTCGAACTCGACCCCGAAGACCCCAACCCCAGCCTCTTCACCATGGCCAGCGACAGCAGCCCTGATCAGATCGCCGCCGGAGCCGCCGATCTCGGCGGCGACCTGGTGGCCGCCCAGGAGCGCACCACCCCCAGCGGCCTGCGCATCACCGATCTCGTGATCGGCGACGGCCCGGAAGCCACCGCCGGTGAGAGCGTGAGCGTGAACTACCGCGGCACCCTTGAAAACGGCAAGGAGTTCGACAGCAGCTACGGCCGCGGCCCCTTCTCTTTCCCCCTCGGCGCCGGCCGCGTGATCAAAGGCTGGGATGAAGGCGTGGCCGGCATGCAGGTGGGCGGCAAGCGCAAGCTGGTGATCCCACCCGATCTGGCCTACGGCGAGCGCGGTGCCGGCGGGGTGATCCCCCCCAACGCCACCCTGATCTTCGAGGTGGAACTCCTCAAGATCGGCCGCTGATCATCAGCTGCTGAGGGCCGCTCGCAAGGGCGGTTCTCCGGACTTTCGAAACCTGAAGGGATCGTTAGGATCCCAACGGGTCCGGCAATCGGCCGGGCACCGATAAGCACGTCCCCCCGTCCCATGGCTCATACGCTGCCCGCGCTGCCCTACGACCTCGACGCGCTGGAGCCCCACATCTCCCGCCAGACCCTCGAGTTCCACCACGGCAAGCACCACAACGCTTACGTCACCAACCTCAACAACCTGGTGGCCGGCACGGAGCTGGAGGGCAAGAGCCTCGAGGACACCATCACGGCTGTGGCCGGTGACGCCAGCAAGGCCGGCGTGTTCAACAACGCCGCCCAGGTGTGGAACCACAGCTTTTACTGGCAGTGCATCAAGCCCGGTGGCGGCGGCAGCCCCAGCGGCGCCCTGCTGGACAAGATCAACGCCGACTTCGGCAGCTTCGAGGCGTTCGTTGAAGCATTCAAGGCCGCCGGTGCCACCCAGTTCGGCAGCGGCTGGGCCTGGCTGGTGCTCGACAACGGCACCCTCAAGGTGACCAAGACCGGCAACGCTGATCTGCCCCTGGCCCACGGCCAGAAGGCTCTCCTCACCATGGATGTGTGGGAGCACGCCTATTACCTGGACTACCAGAACCGCCGCCCCGACTACATCAGCACCTTCCTCGACAAGCTGGTGAACTGGGATTTCGTGGCCGCAAACCTGGCCGCTGCCTGAATACCAGCCACAACGCTCTGGATGCAAGCCCCCGCGATTGCGGGGGCTTTTTTGATGGCTGATCCCTTCGGGGCTACCGCCTGCTCAACGGCCTAACGGAGCGGTTCCGCAAGGAGAAGCGGCTGAGCTGTACTGAGCACCGCCTCCGGCGGGATCCACATCGCATCGCCGTAGGAGAAGAAGCGATAACCAGCGACCTTGGCCTGCTCGTAGAGATCGAGCAGCCGTTGGCGGCCGATCAGGGCACTCACCAGCAGCAACAGCGAACTCCTGGGCAGGTGAAAATTCGTGAGCAGCCCCTGCACCACCGCGAAGCGATAACCGGGCTGAATCACCAGATTCACCGGACCGCAGTGCGGTTGCAGAACACCGCCATGCAGCTGGGCCACGGCCTCCAGACTGCGCACCGAGGTGGTCCCCACCGCGATCACACGGCCGCCGCGAGCGTGGCAGGCCGCCACGGCCGCCACCAGCGCCGGGCTCACCTCCACCCATTCGCTGTGCAGCTCCAGCTGAGAGAGGTCTTCTGTTTCCACCGGCCGGAAGGTACCGAGACCCACATGCAGGGTTGCCTCAGCCAGCTCAATGCCCCGCTCACGGATCGCCGCCAGCAGGTCATCGCTGAGGTGCAGGCCCGCCGTTGGGGCCGCAACGGCTCCCGGACGGGAGGCGTAGCAGGTCTGATAGCGACGATCGTCGTCGTCGTTCTGTTGATGGATGTAGGGGGGCAGCGGGATCGAGCCGTAGCGGGCAAGCAGCGCTTCGATCGCCTCGGGGCTGTCGCACTCTCCTGGGAAGCGCACCACACGGCCGCCGCTGCCGGGATCCACCGCCACGATGGGCAGAGGAACCGGCGGCTGCCCCTCGTGCTCGAGCATCAGCACCTCCCCAGGTTTCAGGCGCTTGGCCGGCCTGGCCAGGCAAAGCCAGTCGCTGGGACCCGCGCTCATCTCGGGGGGCAACGGTGTGGCCAGGCCGGCGGGTTCGAGCACCAGCAGCTCCACCGCACCGCCACTGGCACGACGGGCCTGCAGCCGGGCCTTCAGCACGCGGGTGTTATTGACCACCAGCAGATCGCCGGGACGCAGTTCCGCCTGCAGATCCCACACCGTGAGATGGCGGCAGGGAGCCGACCAGGAGGAGACGACCTCAGCATCGTGTGATGCGTCGCCGCCGGTGACATGCACCGGCTCGACCGCCAGCAACCGGGCAGCATGCCGCGGCTCAATCGGGCGCTGGGCAATGAACGACTCGGGCAGGTCGAAGGCGTAGCTCGACAAGCGCAGGTCTGCAGGATCAGGCGACATCAACTGGCGAATCTCCCCCGCCGTCAGAACGGCAGGGGAAACTCTGGCTCAGAGCGCCAGGCTCTCGGGGTTGGTTTCGATCAACTGAGCCAGATCCTTGAGGAAGGCGGCGGCATGGGCGCCGTAGATCACCCGGTGGTCGCAGGTGAGGTTCACCTGCATCTGGTTGGCCACGCGGATCGAACCATCCTTGCCGGCCACCACGGTGGGGCGGGAGGCCGCCACCGCCAAAATTGCGCCGGTGCCGGGGGGCAGGATCGCGTCGAAGCGATCGACGCCAAACATGCCCAGGTTGGAGAGCGTGAAGGTGCCGGTGCTGTATTCATCGGGCTGCAGCTGCTTGCTGCGGGCACGGCTGACCAGATCAGCCCAGTTGCGGGCCAGGGAATAGATATCGGTGGTGTCGGCGCTGGCCAGCACCGGCGTGATCAGGCCGCCATCCTCCATGGCCACAGCCACCGCCACATTCACGGCAGCGGGATAGGCCATGGCGGCGCCATCGGCACTGGTGGCGGCATTCACCTGGGGATGGCGGGCCAGCACAACACCCACGGCCTTGGCCAGCAGGGCCGTCATCGTGACGCCCTTGCTCTTCACCTGCTTGTAGAAGGCATCCAGCCTGGTGGTGGTGATCGTGTAGCCCACCCGGAAGCAGGGCACCTCCAGGCTGGCGAGCATGTTGCGGTTGACCGCGTTCTGCAGCGTGTTGAAGCTCACGCTCTCGCCCGGGCGACCAAAGGCATCGCCGGCGGGTGCTGCAGGGGCAGCTGCAGCGGCACCGTTCCCGGGCGCGGCCGCCACGGCGGGGCCAGAGCCTTCCGCTACGCGGGGCACGGCCACGGTGAGCCCCAGGGCGCGCTCCACGTCTTCCGCCTGGATCCGGCCATGGGGGCCGCTGCCGCGCAGGCTCTCAAGGGCCACGCCGTGCTGGCTGGCGAGTTTCTTGGCGCGGGGGCTGGCGATCACACGGCCCGAAGCCACCGGAGCCGGAGCGGCGGGAACGACGGCCACCGGCGCAGGGACAGGGACAGCCGGCTTGGGCGCAGGCGCCGCGGCCGGTGCGGAGGCAGGCGCCGCAGGGGCGGCGGCCGCGGCACCACCGCTGGGTGCCTTGGCCTGAGCCTCGGCGATCTCAGCCTCGGTCTCCACAATCAGGCCAATGGTTTCGCCCACAGGAGCGGTGCCACCGGCGGGCATCAGCACCACCGCCAGGTAACCCTCGTTGAACGATTCCACGTCCATGTCGGCCTTGTCAGACTCGACTACGAGCACCGACTCACCACGGCCGACCTTGTCGCCAGGCTTCTTGAGCCACTCCACGATCTTGCCCTCCGTCATCGTGGAGGACAGGGCGGGCATGAAGATCTCGTGGGTTGCCAAAGTCCGTGCCTCGTCTGGGATCTGGAGGAATGTCCACCGTCAGCGTCCGCCCGCTCGCCGGAGATCGGCGGCGGGCGGGCGCAGGGATTCGGGCGACTCTAGGCCCCGGCCGTATCGGGCCGGAAGCCACCAAACACTGCTGCCGCAACGGCAGTGCCCTCGCGAATTCCGGGTTGGCACAGGAGGCGATCAGGCCCCTTCAATCGCCTCGATCATGCCGTCACGCACCAACAGGGCCACCTGCAGCTTCTCCACCAGGTTGTCGCCGACGCGGACATCCGTGAAGCTCTCCAGCTGGCCCTGCTCGACGATCGCTTCCATCTCCAGCTCGCGCACCTGACGCTGCTGCTCCAGCAGCTGGCGCTTCTGCTCCTCCAGCTCAGCCCGCTTGGCAGCCACCTGCTCCTGCACCGAAGCCACCTGCTCCTGCACGCGCGGATCAAGCGGATTGGCGCTCTGGCTGCGGATCGCGTCCACCAGCTGCTGCCCCTCCTGCTCCAGCTGGGCCAGCTGGGCATCAGAGCCAGCGATGGCATTGCTGAGCTCGCGCTCGGCATCCTCCTTCCAACGCGGCGTGACCACGGCCCGCACGGTGATCGAGCGCTTGATCGTCAGGCTGTCGGCCATGGGCAGGAATGGGTTCGGCGGCAGGCTGACAGGGCGGCAGCAGCGAGGCAACGCGAGAGCGGGGCGGGTTTCCGGCCCAACCCCTGGATCACGATCCGCCGGTCCACGGCCAGCGCCGGCTCAACAGCCGTAGATCGCCTCGATCGCGGCGGCATCCCGCTCGGCGATGCGATCGCGCTTCTGCTTCAGCGTCTGCGTGAGCAGACCGTTGTCGATCGTGAACGGAGCCACCAGGGCCACTCCCGCCAGCCGCTCATCAGCCCGGGCACCGACCCGTGCCTGCAGGCGCCGGTTCAGGCGGCCGGTCAGCGCTTTGAGCAGCGCCGCTTCAGCACCAGCGGGCGAGCCATCCGGCCAGGGGGCAACAGAGGTCGCCGCGGCAGGCATCACCCCCTGCTCGGCGGCGAACGCAGCCAGGGCCTCTGTGCGAGGCACCACCAGGGCAGCGAGCGCCTTGCGGTCCTGCCCCACCAGCGTCACCTGCTCCACCAGGCTGCAGGCCACCAGACACTCCTCCAGCGGGCCAGGTTCGATGTTCTCGCCGCTGCTGAGCACGATCGTGTCCTTGGCGCGGCCGGTGAGCACCAGCGTGCCGTCCGCCAGCAATTGGCCCAGGTCGCCGGTGTCGAACCAACCCTCGCCATCCAGCACCTTGGCGCTGGCCTCCGGCTTGCCCAGGTAGAGCGCCATCACCTGCGGCCCGCGGGCCAGCACCCTGCCGCGCTGCCCCAGGTGAAGCGTCGCCCCGGTTTCGGGATCAACGATCCGCAGCGCCGTACCCGGCAGCGGCTGGCCGGCGCTGCCACGGCGGTTGCGCCAGCGGCGCCGGCAGGTGAGCACCGGACTGGTCTCGGTGAGGCCATAGCCCACCAGCAGCTCAATGCCGATCGCCTCAAAGAAGCCATCCACGTGGATCGCCAGGGCACCGCCACCGCTGATGGCGGTGCGCAGCCGGCCGCCGATCAGCTGCTGGCGCACCTTGGGCCAGAACAGCCTGGCCGCCACCGCATCGAGTGGCCAGCTCAGGGCCGCTCCCACCGCCGCCAGAGCACGGCGCAGCGGCGGTTCGGTCACCAGGGTGAGATCAGCGGCGATGCGGCGCTGCAGCCGGTGAAAACGGCTCAGGGAGAGCGCGGAGCGCAGCAGCCGCTGGCGGGACGACGGCATGGCGGCCAGGGCATCCTCAAAACCGCTCAGGAGCGCTTCCCACAACCGCGGCACGCTGATCAGGTAGTGGGGCCGCACCCGCTGCAGGTCGGGCCGCAGCTGCTTGAGATTGGTGTAGGTGAGCTGGCAGCCGCAGGAGAACAAAAAATATTCTGCGCTGCGCTCATAGGCATGCCAGATCGGCAGCACGCTCAGCACCTGATCACCGGGGCGCGGCGCCACGGCCACACCCAGCGTGCGCAGCTGATGCAGCAGGTTGGCGTGGCTGAGGGGGACCCCCTTGGGCTGGCCGGTCGTGCCGGAGGTGTAAAGCACCGTGGCGAGGCGGGTGGCATCGGCGGGCGGCCAGGCGGGGACTGGCGCGGCACCACCGCGCTCCAGCAACTGCTCCCAGCTGAGGCAAGGCAAACCGGCCGGCAAGTCGGCGGCGGCGGCGCCAGGCTCCCCCTGCAGCACCACCACCGCCCGCAGACGCGCCAGCAGCTCGGCCGAGGGCTGCAGCTGCTCCAGCAGCGCCGTGGATTCGAGCACCAGAGCGATGGCACCGCAATCGGCGGCGATGTAGCGCAGCTCCTCCGTCGGGGCGCTGCTGCCCCGCACGGCATCGGCGGCACCGAGACGCATCAGCGCCTGGTCGGCCAGCAGCCAACGCGGGCTGTTCTCAGCAAACAGGGCGACCACATCACCGCAGCCGATGCCGAGCGAGGCCAGACCGGCGGCCACCTGCTCAATCGCAGCCTGCAGCTGGCGATAGCTGAACCGCTCCGGCGGCCGGCAGTGGGGGCCATCGAGGGCGATCGCATCGCCATGGCACTCCGCCAGCTGCGGCCACAACTGCTCCAGACCGGTGAGACCGCTCCAGTCGCTGCGCTGTGCCAGGGCCTCTCGATCCTGCAGGCTTCCCTCCCAGCGGATCTCGGCTGGAGCGGATCGGGAGATGCGGGCAGCCATCGCGGCGGGAACGGAACGGGGAGGGCCCGGTCTTACCACCCCTGCGACCATTCCGGCAGCATCTCCGCTGCGGCCGGCGGGCGCAAACGCAGCTGAAAACGGCGGGCGAAGGCCTGCAGCAACAGGGGTCGCAGCGCCGCGGCCGTGAGATCCGGTCGCCAGTCGCACAGACGCCCCACCGGCCGATCACGGATGCCGCACGGCACCACCCGGGCGAAGCCAGCCAGATCCGCGTCCACGTTCAACGCCAGACCGTGCTGGCTGATCCAGCGCCGGGCCCCCACACCAATCGCCGCCAGCTTGCGGCCCTCCAGCCAGACGCCGGTGAAGCCCTCGATCCGCTCAGCCTGCAGACCGAAGCCGGCCAGCAGATCGATCACCACGCCCTCAAGCTCACGCAGGTAGTGGTGCAGATCGGCGCCGTGACGCTGAAGGTTGAGCACCGGGTAGAGCACCAGCTGACCTGGGCAGTGATAGGTCACCTCACCACCGCGATCAATGCGGTGCAGCGGTGCCGGCGGTGCGGCGGGATCAAAGCCGAGGAACGCTGGATCCGCGCCACGACCGAGGGTGTAGCAGGGCTCATGCTCCAGCAGCAGCAAGGCCTCCGGCCCGCGCGGGTCGATCAGCAGCCGCTCCTGCAGCCGCCGCTGCCAGGCCCAGGCCAGCGGAAACGGCACAGGCTGCACCGCTTGGAAACAGATTGCGTCGCCGGTGGCTGGAATCACACCCCGTTCCTAGCGTCTGGTGATCCCCACCGCCTCAGGAGCCACGGGATGAAGCTGTTGATCCACGGCCGCAACCTGGAGGTCACTCCAGCGATCCGCGACTACACCGAAGAGAAGCTCAGCCGGGCCATCGGCCACTTCGACGGCCTGGTGAAGGAAGCGGATGTGCACCTGTCGGTCGCCCGCAACCCACGGGTGCCGCAGCAGACGGCCGAGGTCACGGTCTTCGCCAACGGCACCGTGATCCGGGCCCAGGAGCGCAGCGAGAATCTCTACGCCAGCATTGATCTGGTGGCCGGCAAGCTCAGCCGCCAGCTGCGCCGCTTCAAGGATCGCCAAGGCGACCACCACCACAGCCACGGCCACCACGCCAGTCACACCCCCAGCCTGGCGGAGCTGGCCGGCGACCAGGCTGTGAGCGGTTCACTGCTGGATGGCAAGGAGGCAACGCTGCCCAGCCCGGGCGTGCGGCGCAAATACTTCGCCATGCCACCCATGAACCTGGAGGAAGCCCTGCACCAGCTGGACCTGATCGACCACGACTTCTACCTGTTCCGCGATGCAGCCAGCGGCGAGCTGCAGGTGGTGTACCGGCGCAACCACGGAGGATTCGGTGTGATCCAGGCCCGCGCCTGAAGCCCCTTGATGCGTCCAACATGGATCAAGTCACGTTGATGCCATCCGGCCCCCTTCTGTTGTGCGCGATCTGCCCGACCTCGCCCCCTTGATCGACCACGCCGTGCTGGATCCCCATCAGGGCGTGGAGGCGGTGCAACGGGCCTGTGACGAGGCCCGCCACTTCGGCTTCGCTGGGGTCTGCCTAGCCTCGCGCTGGTTGCCGACGGCGCGCGAGCGGCTCGGGCCCAGCGGCGGCCGCGGACCGCGCTTGATCAGCGTGGTGGGCTTCCCGTTCGGCGCCGTGCCAGCCGCGATCAAGCAGGCCGAGGCGGAATGGGCAGCGGCGGCCGGAGCCGAGGAGCTTGATGTTGTGCCAGATTTCGGCGCCCTCGCCGATGGCGACAGCCGCAGCTTCTGCAATGACCTGGCGCCGATCGTGGAGCTTGGCCTGCCGGTGAAGGTGATTCTGGACATGGCCCGCCTTCAGCCCGAAACCCTCAGCCTGGCGGTGGAGGCCTCGATCGATGTGGGCACCGCCATGCTCAAGACCGGCAGCGGCTTCGGCCCCGCCGCCACGGTGGCGCAGGTGCAGCAGCTGCGCAGCCTCGCCCGCGGCCGCGCCGGTGTGAAAGCCGCCGGCGGCATCACCGGCCTGGAGCAAGCGCTGGCGCTGGTCGAGGCGGGCGCCAGCCGCATCGGCACCAGCCGCGGCGTGGCGCTGATCGAAGCCCTGCGCCGCGGACCACAGCCCCAGCACTCCGGAACAGAACCGGCATGAGCCCCGAGCAGCGCCTGGAGGGGCTGGTGCTGCGCAGCACCCCCCTCGGGGAGAGCGACCGGCTGCTGACCCTGCTGAGCGCCAGCGAAGGCCTCACGCGCCTGGCCGCCCCCGGCGCCCGGAAGCCGAAGAGCGCCCTGGCGGGAGCAGTCCCCCTGGCTCTGCTCAACCTGCAGGTGAGCGGTCGCAGCGGTCTGCGACGGGTGCGACAGCTGCAGGTGCTGCGCAACTTCTCGGCGCTGGCGCAACGGCTGGAGACCCTGGCGGCCGCGCAGGGGCTGGCGGAGCTGAGCCTGCAGCTCGTGCCGAGCGGCGCGGCGGTGGAGGGCATCCTCGATGATCTGGTGCTGCAGCTCAACCGCCTGGAGACCGTGGTGAAAGAGCGCCAGGAGCACCTGGAGGCGCTGGCGATCGCCGTGCAGGGCAGCGTGCAGCTGCTGGCGCTGGGGGGATACGCCCTGCCGCTGGCCAGCTGCGCCCGCAGCGGCACCCGGCTGGAGCCGCCCCTCGGCAACTGGGACTGGCGCTGCAGCCTGCTGCCGAGCGAGGGCTTCGTGATCGGGGCCGTGGCCGGCGCACAACTGGTGCTCAACGCCTCGGAGCTGGCCCTGCTGCAGCGGCTGCTGCGGCCAGCGCCGCCACGCCGCCGCGACGGTGAACTGATGGGGCCACCGCGGGTGTGGCTGCGGCTGCTGCAGCTGGTGGAGATCTGGAGCCATGAACACCTCAGCCGCAGGGTGCGTTCGTGGCGTCTCCTGCGCGACTGCTACGCCAGTGGGGCATCATCAGAGCCGGCCAGCCGCTGAGCGACCCTTGCCGCCCCAGAGCGACTCCGCGCGACCTTCCAACCTGCAGGGCGGCCTGCAGGGGGTGCTCGCCCTGCCGGAATTCCGCAAGCTCTGGCTGGGGCAGGTGTTCAGCCAGCTGGCGGACAAGTTCTACATCGTGTTGATGGTGTTCCTGATCGCCCAGTACTGGGTGACGGCGACACCACCGGTCGATGGGGCCCTGGCTGAAGCAGCGGGCGTCCTCAAGCTCAATATCGAAAGCCGCGCCCAGGTGATCACCCTGCTGGCCACCGGCATTTACATCGCCAACACGATTCCGGCCATGGTGCTGGGGCTTGTGGCTGGTGTCTGGGCCGATCGCTGGCGCAAGCGCGAGGTGATGGTGGCCTCCAATGCGATCCGCGCCGGTCTGGCGATGCTGATCCCCCTCTGCCTGATCGACGGCCCGCATTGGCTGGGTCTGAGCTGGGGTTACTGGGGGCTGCTGCTGATCACGTTCCTGGAATCGGTGTTGACGCAGTTTTTCGCGCCGGCTGAGCAGGCGGCGATTCCGATGCTGGTGCCGGGCCCGCAGCTGCTGGCGGCCAATTCCCTCTATCAGGCCACCAGCATGGGGGCCACGATCGTCGGCTTCGCCCTCGGCGATCCGGTGTTGCGGCTGCTGCAGCGGCTGCTGGCCAGCCTGGGCATCCGCGATGGTGAATTCGTGCTGCTGCCGATCTGCTATGGCCTGGCGGCCCTGTTCATCGCAGCGATCCGCATCCAGGAGCGACCACAACCCTGCCGCGGTCAAACCGTGTGGAGTGAAATCGGCGATGGCCTGCAGGTGCTGCGCGAACGAGCCACAGTGCGCAACGCCATGCTCCAGCTGGTGCTGCTCTACAGCCTGCTGGCGGCGCTCTACGTGCTGGCCATCAGCCTGGCCTCCGCCATCCGCCAACTGGGCCCAACCCAGTTCGGCACCCTGCTGGCGATGAGCGGTGTCGGTCTGGCCCTTGGTGCTGTGGCGGTGGCGCAGGTGGGACACGGCTTCAACCGACGCCGGCTGGCCTCGGCCGGCCTGGGCACAATCGCCTGGAGCCTGGTGCTGCTGGGGCAGTTCCGCGGCAACCTCACCTTCACCC
>JBEBCC010000055.1:0-22383 GCA_041158125.1 Cyanobacteriota bacterium | reverse complement strand
AGATCGATGCACTCGTCGCAGATGTAGACCCCGGGGCCGGCGATCAGCTTGCGCACCTGGTCCTGCGATTTGCCGCAGAACGAGCACTTCAGGTGGGCATCGAACTTGGCCATCGGGCGGGGCTAGGCGGCGGAGCGGTGGTGGGCGTCCTTGGCTGGGTTGGTGGACCCGCTGCTGGGCGGTGGACCGGGCGCTGGGCGGTGCGCCGGATCGGGCAGCGTGCCCGAAACTTCAGGATCGTCTGAATCCTTCGCTTCGTCAGCCGTCCTTAAGGATCAAACCGGAGCGCCGTCGTCGACAACCCGGTCGATCAATCCGTATTGAACCGCTTCCGCTGGTGAAAGGAAGTAGTCGCGGTCGGTGTCTTCGGCGATCTTGTCGAGCGGCTGGCCGGTGTGCTCGGCCATCAGGCCATTGAGGGTGTCCTTGAGGAACAGGATCTCCCGGGCCTGGATCTCGATGTCCACGGCCTGGCCCTGAGCACCACCGAGCGGCTGGTGAATCATGATCCGCGCATTCGGCAGAGCCAGACGCTTGCCCTTGGTGCCGCCCGACAGCAGGAAGGCGCCCATCGAGGCCGCCAGGCCGTAGCAGATCGTCACCACATCGGGCGCCACCTGCTGCATGGTGTCGTAGATCGCCAGCCCGGCGGTCACGGAGCCGCCAGGTGAATTGATGTAGATCTGGATGTCCTTCTCGGGATCCTCGGCTTCAAGAAACAGCAGTTGGGCCACCAGGGCATCCGCTACCTGGTCATCGATGCCGGTGCCGAGAAAGATGATCCGCTCGCGCAGCAGTCGCGAGTAAATGTCGAAAGCGCGTTCGCCGCGGCCGGATTGCTCCACCACCGTGGGCAGCACGCCGGGGCTGGCGATTGTGGCCTCCGGCCGTTGGCCCAGCCAGCGGTTCTGGATCGGGTGGGGGGTGCTGGCGTTGATCACGCGGCCGGAGCGGGAGCAGTCCGGCCAATCTATGGGGATCGGGTGGGTCCGGTGGTGCTGAGCACCGTCCCGCTCCCACCCTTGGGGCCATCAGGCGTCGGCTTCCGCCTCTGGCTCCACCGCGGCGGCGGGAGCCTTGTCGGTGATGGTGCTGTTGCTTTCCAGCCAGTCCAGCAGCTTCTCGCGCATCAGGTCCTCCTGCACCGCCTGGCGCAGGCGCTCGGGATCGATGCGGGAGCTGTCGCTGAAGCCGCGGCTCAGTTCCTTCACCTTGGCCTCGATCTCGGCCGCTTCAAGGCTGATCGCTTCAGCGCTGGCCAGGGCCTTGAGGGCAAGGCTGCGCTTCAGGCGCTGTTCGGCTTCGGGCCGGGAGGTTTCGCGCAGGCTCTGGATCAGCTGTGGGGTGAACAGCTTCTTCACGTCCATGCCCTGCTGGGCGAGCTGGCCGGCGGTCTGCTCCAGCAGGGAAACGATCTCCTGCTGCACCAGGCTTTCCGGCAGGTCCACCTCCAACTGCTCCACCAGCGCCGCCAGCAGCGCGTCGTGGCGATTGGAGCGGTCGCGGCGTTCAGCGTCCTGCTTGAGGCGCTCTTCCAGGTCGGCGCGCAGTTCGGCCAGGGTCTGTTTATCGCTCGCCTGCTGGGCGAAGCTGTCGTCGAGCGCGGGCAGCTCGCGGGTCTTCAGTTCGCTGAGGCTGATCTCGAAGCTGGCCTTGCGACCGGCCGCATCCTCCTGGGGATACTCCTCCGGGAACTGGCAGTCCACGGTTTTGCTGTCGCCGGGCTTCATGCCGATGATTCCCTCGACGAAGCCGGGGATCATGCGGCCATCTTCCAGCTCCACCTCCATCGCCTCGGCGCTGCCGCCCGCGATCGCCTCACCGGTGTCGACATAGGTGCCGGCAAAGCTGATCACGGCAACATCACCGCTGGCGGCGGCGCGCTCCTCCACTGGGACGAGCGTGGCCATCTGGCGGCGGGACTGCTCGATCAGCTCATCGACGCGGGCGGGATCGAAGCTGACGCGCTCCGCCTCGGCCTTCAGCCCCTTGGTGGCCTTGAGGCTCGGGGTGGGCTCCACGTCCATTTCCAGGGTCAGGCTCAGGTCCTGGCCG
Source organism: Cyanobacteriota bacterium (assembly GCA_041158125.1). Classification (GTDB taxonomy): domain Bacteria; phylum Cyanobacteriota; class Cyanobacteriia; order PCC-6307; family Cyanobiaceae; genus Vulcanococcus. Next base: position 20,328 of record JBEBCC010000055.1, on the reverse strand, counting down.
GGCTCAAAGCGCTCCAGCAGGGCTTCAAAGCCGCCTTCAAGGCTCGGCTGCCCGATGGCCGGAATCTCGGCCTGGCGCAGGGCATCGCGGAACACGCCGTCCACCAGATCTTCCAGGGCGGTGGCGCGGATCCGCAGCGCGCCGATCTGCTGCACCAGCACAGCCCGGGGAACCTTGCCCTTGCGGAAGCCGGGCAGCTTGATGGTGCGGCTGAGCTTCTCCACCGCCTGCTCGTGGCAAGTGCGGGTGCGATCGCCCGGCACGGCGATCTCCACCGCCAGGCGGCTGCCAGGGCGAGGGCTGGTGCTCAGCTTCAGCTCAGCGCCACCGCTTGTGCTGGTGGAGGCGTTGGCACTGGGCTTGTCGGCGGTGCTGGCGGCAGGACTCATGGCAGGGCTGAAGGGCTGGTATGGCCGAACCGATTCGGCAGGGCAGCCCGCGATCCTAGGAACTGGCCCGTGACAGTCCCCGTCGCCCCCTGGTCAGGACAGGCGTGGCGGCGTATTGTTCACGACAAGAACAAGCGACCTGAACAACGCGCGTCCGCAATCCAGATTGGATTTCGGACGCCACTGAGCAGGCGCATCTCCACACAACGCCTCACCACTCCGCCCAGGCTCTCGATCCGCGCCTTTCGCTGCCGACACAGGTCAGGCCAGTCCTCCTCCGCACCAATCCGCACCGGCTCCAAGCCGAGGTCGATTTCGCGAGGTCAGGTTCTGATTGAGGCCGCCCCAGAGGGGCCGGATTTCTCAGTCAGCCTTCCGCCGTCGCTCTCAGGTCCAGGGCTGACTCGCGGCGTCCCCCACAGTTTTCCGTTTCCGTTGTCTGCGTTGACCAGTCCTGCCAGCACCCCCCGCTCCCTGCCCCAGCGCCCCTTGCATGTGGCTGTGCTTGGAGCCACCGGCGCCGTCGGCCAGGAGCTGTTGGCCCTGCTGCAGGAGCGGCGCTTCCCGGTGGGTCAGCTCACCCTGCTGGCTTCGCCTCGCTCCGCCGGTCAGACCCTCAGCTGGAACGGGCAGACCCTGACGATTCAGCCGGTGAGCGCTGAGGCGTTCACCGGTGTGGATGTGGTGCTGGCCTCCGCCGGTGGCTCGGTGTCGCGGCAGTGGGCACCGGTGGCCGCCGCCGCCGGTGCGGTGGTGATCGATAACTCCAGCGCCTTTCGCATGGATGCTGATGTGCCGCTGGTGGTGCCGGAGGTGAATCCCCGGGCTGCCTTCCAGCACAACGGCGTGATCGCCAACCCCAACTGCACCACGATCCTGATGACGCTGGCCCTGGCGCCGCTGGCGGCCCGCCGGCCCCTGCGCCGCGTGGTGGTGAGCACCTATCAGTCGGCCAGCGGTGCCGGTGCCCGTGCCATGGAGGAACTGCGCGAGCTCAGCCGCACCGTGCTTGCTGGCGGCAACCCGGAGAGCAGCGTGCTGCCCTACTCCCTGGCCTTCAACCTCTTCCTGCACAACTCGCCGCTGCAGCCGAACAGCTACTGCGAAGAAGAGCTGAAGATGCTGCACGAAACCCGCAAGATCATGGGTCTGCCCGAGCTGCGCGTCTCGGCCACCTGCGTGCGCGTGCCGGTGCTCCGCGCCCACTCCGAAGCTCTGAACATTGAATTCACCGAGCCGTTTCCGGTGGATGAGGCCCGGCAGCTGCTGGCGGCGGCCCCCGGCGTCGAGCTGATCGAGGACTTCAAGGCCAACCGCTTCCCGATGCCCACCGACGTGACCGGTCGGGATCCGGTGGCCGTGGGCCGCATCCGCCAGGACCTGAGCGAACCCAACGCCCTGGAGATCTGGCTCTGCGGCGATCAGATCCGTAAGGGCGCCGCCCTCAACGCGATTCAGATCGCGGAACTCCTGCTCGATCCCGCCGCCGCCGAGGCTGCGGCCGCCACCGCCGCAGCCGCCGCCTGACGCCGATGGTCAACGCTGCGCCTCCGCTTACCCCCGGCCGCCCGTCGCCTGCCCCCTTCGGTCGCGTCGTCACTGCGATGGTGACCCCCTTCGCCGCCGATGGCAGCGTCGATCTGGATCTGGCGGCCCGACTGGCCACCCACCTGGTGAACCATGGCTCCGATGGCCTGGTGCTGTGCGGCACCACCGGTGAGTCGCCCACCCTCAGCTGGCAGGAGCAGCACCAGCTGTTCACCGCCGTGAAGGCGGCCGTGGGCGATCGCGCCCGGCTGTTGGCCGGCACCGGCAGCAATTGCACCGCCGAGGCGGTGGAAGCGATCGGTGAAGCCGCCGCTCTCGGCGCTGATGGCGCCCTGGTGGTGGTGCCGTATTACAACAAGCCGCCCCAGGAGGGTCTTGAAGCCCATTTCCGCGCCGTGGCGGCGGCGGCACCGCAGCTGCCGCTGATGCTTTACAACATCCCCGGCCGCACCGGCTGCAGCCTCAGCCCCGAAACCACGGCCCGGCTGATGGATCTGCCCAATGTGGTGAGCTTCAAGGCCGCCAGTGGCACCACCGAAGAGGTGAGTGCCCTGCGGGGTCTCTGCGGCGAGCGCCTGGCGATCTACAGCGGCGACGACGCCCTCACCCTGCCGATGCTGGCGGTGGGTGCCGTCGGTGTGGTGAGCGTGGCCAGCCACCTGGCGGGCGATCAGATCCAGGCGATGGTGCGGGCCTTCCTGGCCGGCGATCACGCCAGTGCCCTGGCTCTGCACGAGCAGCTGCTGCCCCTGTGCCGGGCCCTGTTCTGCACCACCAATCCCATCCCGGTCAAAGCGGCGCTTGAGCTGAGCGGCTGGCCTGTGGGTGCCCCCCGTCTTCCCCTTGTCTCCGCCTCCAGCGACGTGCGCGACCGCCTCACCTCCGTGCTTGCAGCCCTGCGTCCCACCTGACGCCAAGGCCCATCGCCCGCCGCGACCGGCGGTCGGTGCTCCGTTTCAGCCACATCGTTCTGTTCTCTGGCCGGCGTTGCCGGCACCCCTTTCTGAATGTCTGGTCAAATCAACAGCCGCAATGGCGCCAACGGCAACGGCGCTCCCCGCAAACCCTGCCTGCGTGTGATTCCGCTCGGCGGTCTGCATGAGATCGGTAAGAACACCTGTGTGTTCGAGTACGGCGATGACATCATGCTGGTGGATGCCGGCCTGGCCTTCCCCAGTGATGGCATGCACGGCGTCAATGTGGTGATGCCGGACACCAGCTATCTGCGCGAGAACCAGAAGCGCATCCGCGGCATGATCGTGACCCATGGTCACGAAGATCACATTGGTGGCATTTCGCACCACCTCAAGAACTTCAATATTCCGGTGATTTATGGGCCACGACTTGCCCTGTCGATGCTCACCGGCAAGATGGAGGAGGCCGGCGTTACCGATCGCACCACGCTGCAGACCGTGCGACCGCGTGATGTCGTGAAGGTGGGTCAGCACTTCTCGGTGGAGTTCATCCGCAACACCCACTCGATCGCTGACAGCTTCTCCCTGGCGATCACCACCCCTGAGGGTGTAGTGATCTTCACCGGCGATTTCAAGTTCGACCACACCCCTGTCGATGGTGAGACCTTCGACATCCAGCGCATGGCGCACTACGGCGAGCAGGGCGTGCTGTGCCTGTTCTCCGATTCCACCAACGCCGAGCTGCCCGGTTTCACCCCGCCCGAGCGGGCCGTGTTCCCCAACCTCGATCGCCACATCGCCCAGGCTGAGGGGCGCGTGATCCTCACCACCTTTGCCAGCTCCACCCACCGAGTGGCGATGATTCTCGAGCTGGCGCTGAAACATGGCCGCAAGGTGGGCCTGCTGGGCCGCTCGATGCTGAATGTGATTGCCAAGGCGCGTGAGCTGGGCTACATGCGCTGCCCTGATGATCTATTTGTGCCGATCAAGCAGATCCGCGACCTGCCTGATCGTGAAACCCTGCTGCTGATGACTGGCAGCCAGGGTGAGCCGCTGGCGGCCCTGAGCCGCATCTCCAGGGGTGAACATCCCCAGGTGCAGGTGAAGACCAGCGACACGATTATCTTCTCCGCCAGCCCCATTCCCGGCAACACCATTTCGGTGGTGAACACCATTGACCGGCTGATGATGCTCGGTGCCAAGGTGGTCTACGGCAAGGGCGAGGGCATTCACGTGTCCGGCCATGGCAGCCAGGAAGACCAGAAGCTGATGCTGGCTCTCACCAAGCCCAGGTTCTTCGTTCCTGTGCACGGTGAGCACCGCATGCTTGTCTGCCACAGCAAGACCGCTCAGTCGATGGGTGTGCCTTCCGAGAACATCCTGATCATCGATAACGGTGACGTGGTGGAGCTCTCCGCTGATTCGATCAGCAAGGGTGAACCCGTCAAGGCCGGCATCGAGTTGCTCGATGCCTCCCGCAACGGCATCGTTGATGCGCGTGTGCTCAAGGAGCGCCAGCAGCTGGCTGAGGACGGCGTGATCACCCTGTTGGCGGTGATCAGCACCGATGGTGTGATGGCTGCCCCGCCGCGGGTGAATCTGCGTGGAGTTGTCACCGCTGCTGATCCGCGCAAGCTCAGCCTCTGGGCCGAGCGTGAGATCACCTGGGTGCTGGAGAACCGTTGGCAGCAGCTGTCGCGCAACAGCGGCGGCAAGGCTCCTGACGTTGACTGGATGGGCGTGCAGCGCGAGATCGAAATCGGTCTGCAGCGTCGTCTGCGCCGTGAGCTCCAGGTGGAGCCGCTGATCATCTGTCTGGTGCAGCCCGCCCCCGGTGGCACACCCGCTTACAAGGGTCGTGCCGATGCCGAACCCGACAGCCGCCCTGCTCCCCGCACCGTCCGCACCGGTGGACGGGATCGGGCGCCCCAGCCTCGCCGTGAACTGGCGGCTGTCGCTGCCACACCGGCCGCTGCTGCCACCGCCACTCCTGCCGTGCCGGCAGCGGCCGCTGCACCGACGGTGGCCCCTGCTCCCGAGCCGGAGATTGCCGGCCGCACCCGTCGGCGCCGTTCCGCCGCCGCTGCGGGCTGAGCGACGGCCAGGAAGCCGAGCGGCCGGGCTGAAGTTGATCGCGGCCAAGGCGGCAGACCGCGCACGATCGTGGCCGACGCGGCCCACCTCGCCCGGTCCAGCCGCCAGCTGCGCTGGCAGGGAGGCTGATCGAGCTGCGGACGCTTCCTGGCTTTGCAGGCTGGCCTCAGCTGAGGTTGGCGTTCAGGTCGACCACCAGCAGGCAGCGGTTCAGATCGGCCCATTCCTCATCGCTGAACTGGCGCGGAGCCGCCGCCACGTCCAGGGCTGTTGCGGCGGCGGCCGGAACAGCTGCTGTGATCGCCGTGATCAGCTCTGGTTCCACAGCGATCGGTTCAGGCTCCGGCTCGAAATCCGGCAACTCCTGCAGCCAGGGTGTTGCGGCGACCGGTGTTCCCGCGCTTGTGGCGTTGCCGGTCGTTGTGGCAAACCCGGTTGCCACCGATCGGCCTGTCGCCGGGCTGTCGCTGCTGCTGGCCGTCAGGTCCAGCTTGACGTCGGTCGGCTCCTCGCCGCCGGCGCTCGATGCAGGGCCATCGCTGCTGTCTGCAAGCCCATGATCTGCCGCCGCCGCAGTTGTTGGTTCGGCGCTGCCGCTGCGGGCCAGCCCCTGGCTGGCCATATCGCGGTAGGTGGGATCCGGACAGGTCGCCAGCACCTGCGCGTAGGCGGCGGCAGCCGCCGCTGGCTCGCCCAGCCAGCTCTGGATGTGGCCGATCAGCAGGTTCAGGCGGTGATCGAGCAGGCCCTCGTGGCCTGCGGGCACCTGGGGCAGCAGCTCCGTGGCCAGCTGCAGGGCCTCGGCGTAGCCGCCCTCGCTGTAGGCCCGTTCCACTGCTGTGTAGGCCTTGTCCAGCCCATCGCTCATCGCTGGCGTCCTGCCGTTGCCAGCCCTGTCTAGGGCGGCTGATGCCGCAGCGTCAGCCACAGCCGCTGCCGATCCCAGTGCAGCGTCAGTCCACCCGCCAGCTGGCGACGACCTGGGCCCCGCTCTGGCTCCAGGTGCGTCAGCAGCGTCTCCAGCGCTTCGGCTCCCAGACCCCGCACGCCGCCTTGCTCCAGCCAGCGGTGCAGCAGCCGGCGGCGGTTCGCCGGCGCCAGCGCCAGCAGCATCCGCCGCTTGAGACCGTCACCGCATTGCAGGCTCGGCAGCGCCAGCTCTGCCAGCTCGGCGATCGCCTGCTCCTCCTCCGCCAGCCGTTCGCTCAGGGCGCAGAGCCGCCGGTCGGCTCCTGGATGCAGTGCCTCCAGCACGGGCAGAACCTCCCGGCGGATGCGGTTGCGGCTGTAGTCACTGCTGTCGTTGCTGGCATCCAGCCATACGGGCAGGGCCAGTTGCCGGCAGAGACGGCCTGTGTCGTCGCGGCTGAACGCCAGCAGTGGCCGCACCAGTTGCAGGTTTGCCGCCAGCGGTCGGCTCCACTGCAGGCTGGCCAGGCCGCGGCGATGGCTGCCGCGCGCCAGCTGCAGCAGCAGGGTTTCGGCGCGATCGCTGGCGGTGTGGCCGGTCAGCACATGGCTGGCGCCAAGCGCGGTGGCCCGCTCTACCAGTCGTGCGTAACGCCAGTGCCGGCCCGCCGCTTCATCGGGTCGGGGATCGGCCCACGTGTCCAGCGACAGCGGCAGGGCCCGGGCCCGAACCCAGGCGGCCAGTTCCGCCGCCTGCCGGGCCGAATCCGGTCGCAGACCGTGGTCCCCGTGCCAGAGCTGCAGCGTCCAGCCGTAGAGACGTTGCAGGTCCTGCAGCAATGCCAGCAGCGCCATCGAGTCCTGCCCGCCTGAGACCGCCAGCAGCAGCGTTGCTCCCGCGGGCAGCAGCGTCGGCCGGCGCCGCAGCAGCCGATGCAGCCGCAGGTGATCCGGGCTCCAGCGCTCCGCCATCGCTCCAGCCTGCCGCCCTGGCCCTGCGTGGGAGAATCGTTTCACTGCTTATTTCAGGATCGGCATGTCGCGTCTCGCCCACCTGCCCGCCTCGCTCCGCACGGCCCTGGTCGAGCGTCGCGCCCTCAAGGTGATCGCCGGTCTGACCAATTTCGATGCTGCCAGCGTTGCGCGCATCAGCCGCGCCGCCGGCCTCGGTGGTGCCGACGTGATCGATGTGGCCTGCGATCCCGAGCTGGTGCGCCTGGCGGTTGAGGCCTCCGGTCTGCCGATCTGTGTATCGGCCGTGGACCCTGAGTTGTTCCCCGCCGCCGTGGCCGCCGGCGCCGCCATGGTGGAGATCGGCAACTACGACGCCTTCTACCCCCTCGGCCGCATCTTTGATGCCGAAGAAGTGCTGGCGATCACCCGCCGCAGCCGCGAGCTGTTGCCCGAGGTGGTGCTGAGCGTCACCGTTCCCCATGTGCTGCCCCTCGATCAGCAGGAGCAGCTGGCCGCTGATCTGGTGCTCGCCGGCGCCGACATCATCCAGACCGAGGGCGGCACCAGCGCCCGGCCCTTCAGCGCCGGCAGCCTCGGCCTGATCGAGAAGGCCGCCCCCACCCTGGCGGCTGCCCATGCCATCAGCCGCGCCGTGCCTGTGCCGGTTCTGTGCGCCTCCGGCCTCTCCGCTGTGACCGTGCCGATGGCGATCGCCGCTGGTGCCGCTGGTGTGGGTGTTGGCTCTGCCGTTAACCGCCTGGGTGATGAGCTGGCGATGGTGGCCGTGGTGCGCGGTCTGCGGGAGGCCCTGGGCAGCGCCGTCACCGCGACGATCTGAACTGTTTCGCTGGTCTGTTGCTTCCGCCGCTCCACCGGTGCGGCGGTCTGATTCCGAACCCATGACTAGCGTTCGGGAGACGACTCTCCCGCTGCTGTCATGGGCTCTTTCGTCTGGTTGCTGCAGTGGCCGATCCGGGCTGTGGTGCTCCTGTTCGTGGCCTGGCTGCCTCTTGGCGTTGAGGTGGATAGTTTTTCGATCGCGTTGCTCGCGGCGGTGCTGATCGGTCTGCTCGGCACACTGCTGATCCTGCCGCTCAAGGCCCTGCTGGCCCTGCCCTGGGCTGTCGCCAGCCTGGGCGGTCTGCTCACGCCGATCACCGGCTTGTTCAACTGGGCGATCAGCGTGATCCTGTTCGGCCTGGCGGCCTGGTTGATCAAGGGGTTTCGCCTCAGAAACGGCATCATCAGTGCTGTGCTCGGGGCAGTGGTCTACGCCGTGATCTCCACGCTGCTGCTGCGTCGACTCGGCCTGGATGTGGACCTGACCCGCGCTTCGCTGCTGCTGAGCGGCCTGCCGCCGGCCTGATGGCGCCGTCGCCACCACAGCCGCTGGTCAGGTTCCCCGAGAATGGGGGGCATGGTCACACCCTTTCAGCTGCAGGCGCCTTACCAACCGCGCGGTGATCAGCCCGAGGCGATCGCCGGCCTTGTAGCCGGGCTGGAAGCCGGTGAGCGTTACCAGACCCTGCTGGGGGCCACCGGCACCGGCAAGACCTTCACGATCGCCAATGTGATCGCCCGCACCGGTCGGCCGACGCTGGTGCTGGCCCACAACAAGACGCTGGCGGCACAGCTGTGCAATGAGCTGCGCGAGTTCTTCCCGAACAATGCCGTTGAATATTTTATTTCCTATTACGACTACTACCAGCCGGAGGCGTATGTGCCTGTCTCTGACACCTATATCGCCAAGACGGCCTCGATCAATGAGGAGATCGATATGCTGCGCCACTCGGCGACCCGCTCGCTGTTTGAGCGCCGCGATGTAATCGTGGTGGCTTCGATTAGTTGTATCTATGGTCTTGGTATTCCCAGTGAATACCTCAAGGCGGCCGTCAAGTTCCAGGTGGGCGAAACCTTGAACTTGCGCAGCTCCCTGCGCGACCTGGTGAATAACCAGTATTCCCGCAACGATCTGGAGATCTCCCGCGGTCGCTTCCGTGTGCGCGGCGATGTGCTCGAGATCGGCCCGGCCTATGAGGATCGCCTGGTGCGGATCGAGCTGTTCGGCGATGAGGTTGAAGCGATCCGCTATGTGGATCCCACCACCGGTGAGATTCTGCAGAGTCTGGATGCCATCAACATCTATCCGGCCAAGCACTTCGTGACCCCAAAGGAGCGGCTGGAGGAGGCGATTCAGGCGATCCGCACCGAACTGCGCGAACGGCTCGATGGTCTCAACGAACAGGGGCGCCTGCTGGAGGCGCAGCGGCTCGAGCAGCGCACCACCTACGACCTGGAGATGCTTGAGCAGGTGGGCTACTGCAACGGCGTTGAGAACTACGCCCGACACTTGGCCGGCCGCCCCGCCGGTACGCCGCCCGAATGTCTGATCGATTACTTCCCGGACGACTGGCTGCTGGTGGTGGATGAGAGTCACGTCACCTGCTCGCAGTTGCAGGCGATGTACAACGGCGATCAATCGCGCAAGCAGGTGTTGATCGAGCACGGCTTTCGCCTGCCCTCAGCCGCCGATAACCGACCGCTCAAGGGAGAGGAGTTCTGGCAAAAGGCGCGCCAGAGCATTTTCGTGAGCGCTACCCCCGGCGACTGGGAGCTGCGCCAGAGCGCCGGACAGGTGGTGGAGCAGGTGATCCGTCCCACCGGCGTGCTTGATCCGGTGGTGGAGGTGCGTCCCACAGAGGGGCAGGTTGATGATCTGCTCGCTGAGATCCGCCTGCGGGCTGATAAGCAGGAGCGGGTGCTGGTGACCACTCTCACCAAGCGTATGGCCGAAGACCTCACCGATTACCTGGCGGAACATGGCGTGCGGGTTCGCTACCTGCACTCGGAGATCCACTCGATTGAGCGGATCGAGATCATTCAGGATCTGCGCAACGGTGCATACGATGTGCTGGTGGGTGTCAACTTGTTGCGGGAGGGCCTCGATCTGCCGGAGGTGTCCCTCGTGGCCATCCTCGATGCCGATAAGGAGGGTTTCCTGCGGGCCGAGCGCTCGCTGATCCAGACCATCGGCCGCGCCGCCCGCCATGTTGAGGGGTTGGCTCTGCTCTACGCCGACAACCTCACCGATTCCATGGCCAAGGCGATTGAGGAGACCGAGCGCCGCCGCGCTATCCAGCAGACCTACAACGAGCAGCACGGCATCACGCCAACTCCCGCTGGCAAGCGGGCCGGTAACTCGATCCTGGCCTTCCTGGAGGTGTCGCGCCGGCTCAATGATGAACAGCTGGAGCAGGCCACTGAGCAGGCTGAGCACAATGCGGTGCCGCTCGATTCGCTGCCGGAGCTGATTCAGCAGCTGGAGGAGAAGATGAAGGCTGCGGCAAAGAATCTGGAGTTCGAGGAGGCGGCCAACCTGCGCGATCGCATCAAGGGGTTGCGCCAGAAGCTGGTGGGTAAGGCCTGAGGAATCGCGCTTCCCTGGCGCAGGGTTGGATCGGATCCGGTGCAGGCCCGCCGGTGGCCTGTGGCCTCGCTAGGGAGGCCTTGAGCACCTGGTGGCTGGTGGGTCTGTTTCTGCTGCACCTGCACCTGCATGGCCTGTTGCGTGGCCATGATCCTGAGCTGGGTCGTGATGCCGATACCGGTGGTCAGACCACCTATGTGCTCGAGTTGATCCGTAGCCTGGCGGCCCGGCCGGAGGTGGAGCGGCTTGAGGTGGTGACCCGGCTCATTCAGGACCGGCGACTCTCCTCCGACTACGCCGTTGCTCGGGAGCCGCTGGCCGATGCTGCCGCGATCGTGCGCCTGTCCTTCGGGCCGCGCCGCTATCTGCGCAAAGAGTTGCTCTGGCCCCATCTCGATGCGTTGGCCGATGTGCTCACGGCCCGCATCGCCGCGCAGCCCCGTCGGCCTGACTGGATTCATGCCCACTACGCCGATGCCGGTTACGTGGGGGCGCTGCTGGCGCAGCGGCTGCGCATCCCGCTGGTGTTCACCGGTCATTCCCTCGGCCGCGAAAAGCTGCGCCGTCTTCTGGCCGCAGGTCTCAGCCATGAGCAGATTGAGCAGCAGTATGCGATCACGGCCCGTATCGCCGCCGAGGAGCTTGCCCTGGCGCGGAGCACCCTCGTGATCACCAGCACTGAGCAGGAGGCGCAGCAGCAGTACGCCCGATACAACGCCTTCCGTGCCGAGCGCAGCCTGGTGCTTCCCCCCGGCGTGGATTCCGGTCGCTTTCATCCCCAGCCTCTACCCGGCGAGCAGCAGGCCATTCAGGCCCTGCTACGGCCATTTCTGCGGCGGCTCGAGCTGCCGCCACTGCTGGCGATCTGCCGGCCGGAACGGCGCAAGAACATCCCGGCTCTGCTGGAGGCCTATGGCCGCTCAGCCCTGTTGCGGGAGCGCCACAATCTTGTGCTCGTGCTCGGTTGTCGCGACGATCCCAGCGTCCTGGAACACCCGCAGCGTCAGTTGTTTCAGCAGCTGTTCGAACTCATCGACCGGTTCGATCTTTACGGTTGTGTTGCCTACCCCAAGCAGCATCGCAGCGATCAGGTGCCTGCCTTGTACCGCTGGGCGGCTGGGTTGGGTGGGGTGTTCGTGAACCCTGCGCTCACCGAGCCCTTCGGGCTCACCCTGCTGGAGGCCTCGGCCTGCGGCCTGCCGCTGGTGGCCACCGATGATGGCGGTCCGCGCGAGATTCTGCAGCGCTGCGCCAATGGCTGCCTGGTGGATGTCACCGACCTCAGCGCCCTGCAGCAGGCGCTGGAGCTGGCCGCTGTGGATGCTGGTCGCTGGCGGCGCTGGCGCGACAACGGTCTGGCAGCCGTCTGTCGCTCCTACAGCTGGGATGCACATGTGCGCCGCTACCTCGCGCAGATACCCAAGCGCTGCCGCTCAGCCCGGCGATGGCGTGGCTCTGAGCTTGATTCAGAGTTGAGGCTCCTGGCTGGCGGGCGCCTTGTCGGCGGAGATGTCCGGCATCCAGTAGCTGAGGTCGTCATGCCAGTACGGCGCTCCCGCCAGGCGACTGGAGCTGAGCTTGGTGGTGGCCATGGCCGTGAGCAACCGGCCCATATCCAAGGGTGAGAGATCGGTGCGCAGGTCGCTGCCGGCGATGCGCATCAGCTGCGGCAGTTGCGTCACCACGGCTGGATTGGCCAGTTTGCGGAACACCTCGGCCAGCACCAGCTTCTGGCGCTCCATCCGGCCGATATCGCCCAGTTCGTCGTGGCGGAAACGCAGGAAGCCCTCCAGTTCGGTCCCCTTCAGCAGCTGCCGGCCGGGGTAGAGATCGATGGTCAACCCCTGGCTGTTATCCACGTAGTAAAGCCGCTTGGGCACATCCACTTCGACGCCGCCGAGGGCATCAGCCAGGCGCTGCACCGCATTCAGGTTCAGCACCAGGTAGCGATCCACCCGGGCATTCAGCAGGCGGCTGAGCTCCTGCTTCACCATGTCGGGTCCGCCGCTGCTGTAGAGGGCGTTGGCCTTCATCACCCCGTATTTCTGCGAGTCGATGTAGGTGTCACGCGGCACCTGGGTCAGTTCCGTGCGGCCGTCCTGCAACCGCACCGTCATCATCACGTCGGTGTTGGTACTGACGTGATCAGTGCCCATCACCACGATGCGCCGATCACCCATGCCGGCTGGGCTCACCAGTGAGCCGATCACTCCGGATGGGTGAGGGAGCATCGCCATCAGGCTGCTGGCCAGATGGGGCAGTGGGCCGCTCAGGCCATAGCCCAGCCCAAGGCCCGCCAGAAACACAGGCAGCGAGGGCAGACCACCTCGGCTGTTGCGATGATTGGGGCGCCGCCCTGACGCCTGGGCCTGCTGTTCCCGTGGGCGGTTGCTGGTGCTGCGCTGCTGGCGGCGTTCCTCGATCGGCGTCACGGGGGGCCGCCGGCCCGTGGCCGCACCGCTGGTTCGTTCGGGGCCATTGCGCTCGCGGCTGCGACGGGTGCGGTCGGAGCGTCGGGAGCCGGGATTGGGCTGGGCCTGGGACATCGCAGCGCTGGCGTGGGCGCACCATACGGTTGCCCTCCCCCCGCCGCCAGAGGGGATTGGCCGCTTCAGGCGCCGGGCAGCACTGTGATGGCGGCAGCAGCGTGGTCGGCCTTGCGGCGCGCTTCCTCCAGGCTGGTGCCCGTGGCCAGCGCCACGCCCATGCGTCGGTATGGGCGCGCGTCCGGCTTGCCGAACAGCAGAACCTGCACGTCGGTGTCGCTCAGGGCCTGCTCCAGACCGCTGTAGGCGACCCTGTCGCTGGCCTGTGCGGCCAGGATCACCCGGCTCGCGGCCGGAGCCAGCGAGCGGATCTCAGGGATCGGCAGCCCCAGCACCGCCCGCAGGTGTAGCTCGAATTCGCTGAGGTTCTGCCCTGCCAGGGTCACCAGGCCGGTGTCATGGGGGCGGGGTGACAGTTCGGAGAACACCACCTCACTGCCGCCCTCCGCGTTGCGGCACACGAAGAACTCCACGCCGAACAGGCCGGCGCCGCCGAGGTTGTCGGTGACGCGGCGAGCCATCGCCTGTGCCGCCGCCAGCTGTTCCCAGTCCAGCTGGGCCGGCTGCCAGCTGGTCTGGTAGTCGCCACGCTCCTGGATGTGGCCGATCGGCGGGCAGAACAAGGTGGGACCCTGCCATGGCTTCACCGTGAGCAGGGTGATCTCCTGCTCGAACTGCAGGAACTCCTCCACGATCACGCGGGCGCCGCTGCCGCGGGCCCCGGCCATGGCCGCCTGCCAGGCGGCTTCGATTCCATCAGGCCCGTGCACCACGCTCTGACCCTTGCCGGAGGAGCTCATCACCGGCTTCACCACCACCGGCCAGCCCAGCGGTGCGGCGGCGGCGGCCAGCTCGGCGGCGCTTTCGGCGTAGGCGAAGCGGGCTGTGCGCAGACCCAGCTCCGTGGCGGCCAGGTCGCGGATGCGGTCGCGGTTCATCGTCACCGCCGTGGCGCGGGCCGTGGGGATCACGGTGGTGCCGCCGGCTTCCAGCTCGGCCAGGGCATCCACGGCCAGGGCCTCGATCTCTGGGATCAGCACCGACGGGTTGTGGCGTCGCACCACCGCCTTGAGGGCCTCGGGCTCGGTCATGGCCACCACCTCGGCCACATCCGCCACCTGCATCGCCGGCGCGTCGGCGTAGCGATCCACGGCGATCACATGGCAGCCGAGCCGCTGGGCGGCGATCGCCACCTCCTTGCCCAGTTCGCCGCTGCCCAGGAGCATCAGGCTGCGGGGAAAGGTGGGGCTGGCCATGGCCGCGGCTGGGGCGAGAGACTCCCCTGATCCTGCCCCGCCAAGCGCACCTGTGCCCCTCCTCTCCCTGCTGGCCTATGCCACCGCCGGCGATGCCGCCAACGGGCTGCTTAACGGCTGGGATATCGACACCCTGCAGCGCTGGACGCTGATCTACCTGGGACTCTCCTCGCTGGCCTTCGTGGTGGTGTGGCTGGTGGGTTATCTGCGCAAGCCCGGTTGATACGGGTTGGCAGCCGGATCCCTGCGGCCGGCGCCTCAGTCTGGGTCGATCAGATTCAGCTGTCGCACCGGCGATTGCTCATCGATGAAGCCATAGGCCTCGAACACCGTTGCATCGCCGTGGGTGATGTGCTGCCCGTCGCTGCGGCGCTCCAGTACGAACCCCTCCGCCGCCATCTGGCGCATCAGGGCGGCGGCTTCCTCGAAGCGGGCGGCCATCGCCTCCAGACTGGCGCAGTCGGCGGTCAGGCCGGTTTCCTTCCAGGTGAAGTAGGCCATGGCATCACGGGATGGAGTGGCAGTGCTCCGCTCAGGGCAGCAGCAGCAGCCCTGCTCCCATCAGTAGCAGGCTCAGGCCCCAGAACCCCACCACCACCTGTTGTTCGCTGGCTCCCCCCAGCTCGAAGTGGTGGTGCAGCGGCGCCATGCGCAGCACGCGGCGGCCCTGGCCGGTGGCCGGATTCTTGGTGGCCTTGAACACCCACACCTGAGCGATCACCGACAGGGATTCGGCCAGGAACACCCCTCCCATCAGCAGCAGCGGCCAGAGGCTGTTGCTGAGCAGGCTCACCGCCGCCAGGCCGGCCCCCATCGCCAGGGAGCCGGTATCTCCCATGAACACGCGCGCTGGGTGGCGGTTGAACAGCAGGAAGCCCAGCCAGCAGCCGGCCATGGCAGCGCAGAAGCCGGCCAGGGCGGGATCGCCGCTGTTGCCGCGCAGCATCAGCTGCAGGCCGAGGCCGCTGAACACGATCGCGCCGCAGCCGGCGGCCAGCCCATCAAGGCCATCGGTGAGGTTGGTGGCGTTGCTCTCGGCCAGGAAGACAAACAGCCCCAGCGGCCAGATCAGCAGTCCCAGCGGCAGGGCCCAGCCCAGGGGCAGGGCGATGTCGGTGCTGGGCAGCAGCTGCTGCCACCAGGCCCAGCCGAGGAAGGCGGCAGCGCTGACGCCCTGCAGCAGCAGCTTGCCCCGGGGAGAGAGGCCGGTGTTATGGCGCTTGGTGAGGCTGCGCCAGTCATCGGCGGCGCCGATGGCCAGATAGGCCAGGGTGATGGCCGCGACTGCAGGCAGCTCTGCTTCACGCGGTGCCGTGAGCGCCCCCACGATCACCCCCACGGGCACCACCAGCAGGCCGCCCATGGTGGGGGTACCGGCTTTGCTCAGGTGCGCCTCTGGCCCCTCCTGGCGAATCACCTGGCCGAGTTTCAGCTGCCGCAGCTGTGGTACGCCCCAGGTGCACAGGCCGGCGCTGATCAGTCCAGCCACCAGCAGTGGCACGCTCAGCTGGGGGGCCTGGCTGATCCAGACATCGCTGGCGATCGCCAGACCAAACAGCAGCAAGCACAGCAGCAGCGCCAAGGAGCGGCTGTTGCTGGGCAGGCAGGCGATCAACCGGGTGACGGACGCCAAGGGGAGGGGGGCTCAGTCTTCCCAGTCTTCCTCGCTGGCTTCGTCGGCGGCGTTGTAATCCTCCTTCTCGCCCATCAGCGCCGACAGCTCCTCCTCTTCCACCGTGCTCACATCGGCGGCGGCGGTTTCCTCATCAGCCACGAGGCGGCCGCTGGTCTCCAGCCAGCTCAGCAGATCCGGCTCTTCGCGCAGGGGCAGCACTGGTGCCGGTTCGCTGCGGCCGTAGCGGGTCAGCGAGGGATTGATGCCATCCAGCTGCGTGAGGCTGGTGCTGAGATTGCTGCTCATATGGCTGGGGGGTAGCTGGAAGAGGAAGCGGGGCGCTCGGCGGAGGCGAGCGGCTCTCGAAGCGGAACGCTGTTCTGAGGATCCCGCGTTGGATCCGGTCGATGGATTGCGGACTGGCCTGGTGATGGCCTTGCTTCCAGAGGATCAGGCGATCGATCATCCTAGCTGAAACGTCCGCACTGCCCTGGCCCCCCTGTCGACCTCCTCCGCGCTGTCCAAGTGGCGCCAGCTGCTGCTGTGCTGGGGGGTGGCGCTGGCCCTCAGCGCTCTTCTGGTCTGGTGTGGTCGCCACTGGCCCACGCCCCTGCTTGAGCAGGCCTGGGCTCAGCGCCAACCCGAGGCCTCGCTGTGGTTAGCTCTGGCCCTGGTGCTGCTGCCGCCGTTGCTGATGGGCGTGCTGCTGCTGGTGCGCTGGCGGCACCAGGGCGCGGCGACCGGGGGGCCATCCACCCCGACAGGGGAGAATCGTTCGTCTCAGCGAATGGAGACGCATTGATGGGTCGGGCCAAGAAGGCGGTGCTGGCGTATTCCGGCGGGGTGGACACCAGCGTCTGCATCCCTTACCTCAAGAACGAATGGGGCGTGGAGGAGGTGATCACCTTCGCGGCCGACCTGGGCCAGGGCGATGAGCTGGAGCCGATTCGCCAGAAGGCGCTCGATTCCGGTGCCAGTCAGTCGATCGTGGGCGATCTGATCGAGCCGTTCATCACCGAGTTCGCCTTCCCAGCGATCCGCGCTAATGCCCTCTACGAAGGTCGCTATCCCCTCTCCACCGCCCTGGCCCGCCCCCTGATCGCTCGCCGGCTGGTGGAGATCGCCCGTGAGGTGGGTGCCGATGCGGTGGCCCATGGTTGTACTGGGAAGGGCAACGATCAGGTGCGCTTTGATGTGGCTATCGGCGCCCTGGCTCCAGACCTGAAGGTGCTCACCCCGGCGCGGGAGTGGGGCATGAGCCGTGAGGAGACGATTGCCTACGGCGAGCGCTGCGGCATCCCCTCGCCCGTGAGTAAGAAGTCGCCCTATTCGATCGACCTCAACCTGCTGGGCCGCTCGATCGAAGCCGGTCCGCTCGAAGATCCCAACGTGGAGCCACCGGAGGAGATCTATGCCCTCACCGTGAGCGTGGAGGCAGCGCCGGATCAGGCCCAGGTGGTGGAGATCGGCTTTGAGAACGGCAACCCCGTCAGCATCGATGGCGTGCGCCTCGATCCGGTCAGCTTGATCCGCCGCGCCAATGCCCTGGCCGGCAGCCACGGCTTCGGTCGGCTTGACATGATCGAGAACCGGGTGGTGGGCATCAAGAGCCGCGAGATCTATGAAACCCCGGGTCTGCTGCTGCTGATCAAGGCCCACCAGGAGCTCGAGAGCCTCACCCTGGCGGCCGACGTGCTGCGCAGCAAGCGCCAGCTGGAGCAGCAATGGGCGGATCTGGTGTATCAGGGCCTGTGGTACGGCCCGCTCAAGGACGCTATTGATGGCTTTATCGACCGCACCCAGCGCACCGTGAACGGCGTGGTCAAGGTGAAGTTGCACAAGGGCAATGCCACCGTGGTGGGCCGCAGCAGCGCCAACAGCCTCTACGTGCCCGATATGGCCACTTACGACGCCGGCGATCAGTTCGATCACCGCGCCGCCGAGGGCTTCATCTACGTGTGGGGCCTGCCCACCCGCCTCTGGGCTGCCAGCCAGCGCTGAGCCGGATGCTCGCCGGGTGGTTCAGGCCGCCCGACGGTCGCTGTTGCGGGCAAACCAGCGGCGCGGTGGCGGCAACTGCCGCACCCCGGCCTGGGGGCCCGCATCGCCAGCGCTGAGCCGGTGCAGCTGCTGGCGCAGGTCGTGGTTATCCGCCAGCAGGCGCTCCTGCTGCTGCCGCAGCGGCTCAAGCCGCTGTTGGAATTTGCGCTCGAAGATCTCCGGCAGCTCGCGCAGCAGCTGCTCCATCTCCAGCAGCTGTCGCTGACTTTCCCCCAGCCGCTGCTGCGCATCACGCAGCTGCTGTTCGGTCAGCGCCAGGCGCAGAGCTTCAACCCTGCCTTCCGCATCGTCGCTCACGGCTGCTGCCGGCTGGGGTGCAGCGACTGTCGTCGCGTCGGCTTCGATCTCAAGGTCTGTCAGTTCACGGACGCTGGGATCGATCACGACGAGCTAAGCGATCAGAAAACCCCGCCAGAACCTACTGAAAGGCTCCAGCGGGGTCAATGGAGCAGGATCCATGGCTGAGGGTCAGGGATCCTGGGCGAAGCTCAGGCTTCGCTGGTCTGCAGGGCGGCAGCGTCGCTGCTGGCCTGGGGGATGGGGCCGCTGCGGGGGGCGGGCAGGGGGCCGTCCTGCTTGACGGTGAGGTAGCGGATCACGTCCTCGCTCAGGCGCATGGCGCGCTCAAGGGTGGCCACCTGCTGGCCGTCGCCGTTGTGGGCCAGCTGCACGTAGATGCCTTCCTTGTGCTTGGCGATCGGGTAGGCCAGGCGGCGCTTGCCGCGCATCTGGCAGTCGAGCACCTCGGCGCCGGCTTCACTCACCAGGTCGCGGTATTTGGTCACATGGGTCTCGACCTCCTCCTCCGGAATGTCCGGACGAAGGATGAACATCGTTTCGTAGTAGGGCTGCGACATGGCTTGCGCGAATCCGACGTGGACGCCGAAGAGGACTGGTCTGGCGTTGGGTGGCTGGCGCAGGGAGACCCTGTTCACCAGCGACGGATCGTCCACCCTACAGCTGCATCCGTACCGCCTCGGACAGGGCCGGGATGTCGGCCTCCTTGCCGCGCAGGCACTGCACCAGTGCAAACACCACCAGCACCAGCATCCCCAGGAACACCGTGTTGGCCAGGGTGCGGCCGGCGAAGCCCAGCTTCTCCAGGCCCAGCAGCTGGAAGGCCAGGCTCACCACCACCAGCACGATGTCCAGCAGGATCGCCTGCAGGGCGTTGAAGCGGATGTAGCCGGGCACCTGCGGGTTGCGCACCACCGCCAGGAACAGCACCAGGAACAGGATGAACCCGCCGAAGGGCACCCCCTGCTGGATGAGCGCTACGGGCAGGGCCGGCAGGGTCACCAGTTCCAGAGCTGGAAACAGGCCGTAAAGGGAGCGGCCGAAGGGCAGGGCATCACTCCAGGGCAGCAGGTAGGGCAGCAGCGCAAGCAGCCGCTGCCAGAAGGGAATCGCCGCCATCGCACCGCCGTTCGGGCCCTGAGGCTATGGCAGCCGCTCCAGCAGTGCCTGGCGCATCAGCGCCACCGGCACGTCCGCCCGGCCGCTCCAGAGGCGCAGAGCGGCTGCCCCTTGCTGCACCAGCATCTCCAGGCCGTCCAGGCTGTGGCAGCCGCGCGCGGCCGCCTCCTGCAGCAGTCGGGTCGGCCGCGGTGTGTAGATCAGGTCGTACACCGTGCTGCCGGTCCTGAGCTGATCCAGCTGGTCTGGGCTGAGGGGGCAGCGCGCCGCCGCCGCCGGATCATCTGTGCTGTGCATGCCCACCGGGGTGGTGTTCACCACCAGGGCCGCCTCCGCCAGGGCCAGAGCATCTGCAGCGTTCCAATCCAGCGGCTGCAGCTGCGGCGCCCAGGTGGCGCAGTCGGCGGCGAAGGTCTGCAGCCGCGCCGGGTCGCGGCCGGCCACGCCGATCGTGTCGAAGCCCAGCTCCACCAGGCCGGCCACCACGGCGCGGGCGCTGCCGCCGCAGCCCAGCACCAGCGCCCGCTGGCCCTGCCATCGCTCCGGCGCCTGCTCGCGCAGGGGCGCACAGAACCCCTCCACATCGGTGTTGGTGCCGAACCAGCCGCCACCGCTGCGGGGCACCAGCGTGTTCACCGCCCCCAGCCGCTGCGCCAGCGGGCTGAGTTCATCGGCCAGGGCGCAGGCCGCCTGCTTGTGGGGGATGGTCACGTTCAGGCCCCGGCAGCCCAGGGTTTCGAGGCTTGCCACCACCGCCTCAAAGCGCTGCGCCGGAGCCGGCAGGGCCAGGAACACCCAGTCGAGTCCCATGGCCCGCAGGGCGGCGTTCTGCATCGCCGGTGAGAGCGAGTGGCGCACGGGATCCCCCAGCACCCCCACCAGGGCGGTCTGACCGCTGATGGCGGCGGGCTCAGTCATGGGGAGGGTCGGGCACGGTTCGGCAACCACACCTAGCCCCAGCCCGGTCCCGCTGTTGAGGATGCCTCCAGTTCAGAGGACATCCATGGGCAAGGTTGTCGGCATTGACCTTGGCACCACCAACAGCTGTGTGGCGGTGATGGAAGGGGGCAAGCCCACCGTGATCGCCAATGCCGAGGGCTTCCGCACGACGCCCTCTGTGGTCGCCTACACCAAGAATCAGGACCAGCTCGTCGGTCAGATCGCCAAGCGTCAGGCGGTGATGAACCCCGAGAACACCT
>JBEBCC010000054.1:0-22201 GCA_041158125.1 Cyanobacteriota bacterium | reverse complement strand
GCCCGCCGCATCACCATCAACAAGGACACCACCACCATCGTGGCCGAAGGCAACGAGGTGGCTGTGAAGGCCCGCTGCGAGCAGATCCGCAAGCAGATGGACGAAACCGACTCCTCCTATGACAAGGAGAAGCTGCAGGAGCGTCTGGCCAAGCTGAGCGGTGGTGTGGCCGTGGTCAAGGAGGGTGCCGCCACCGAGACCGAGATGAAGGACAAGAAGCTGCGCCTGGAAGACGCCATCAACGCCACCAAGGCGGCCGTTGAGGAGGGCATCGTGCCTGGTGGCGGCACCACCCTGGCGCACCTGGCTCCCGCCCTTGAGGAGTGGGCCTCCGCCAATTTGTCCGGCGAGGAGCTGATCGGCGCCCACATCGTGGCCGCCGCCCTCACCGCTCCCTTGAAGCGCATTGCTGAGAACGCCGGTGCCAACGGCGCCGTCGTGGCCGAGCATGTCAAGAACAAGCCCTTCAACGAGGGCTACAACGCCGCCACCGGCGAGTATGTCGACATGCTGGCCGCCGGCATCGTTGATCCCGCCAAGGTGACCCGCTCAGGCCTGCAGAACGCCGCTTCGATCGCCGGCATGGTGCTCACCACCGAGTGCATCGTGGCTGATCTGCCCGAGAAGAAGGAAGCTGCTCCCGCCGGTGGCGGCATGGGCGGCGGCGACTTCGACTACTGATCGCCTCTGCGTTCAGGCGCGTGTATGGCGGGGCTGATTCAGCCCCGCTGCATAGCGCAGTCGATGGTTCCCTATCCATTCAGTCGAGAGATCTTGGTCGAGAGATCTCAGTCGAGAGATCTTGGTCGGGTGATTCTCATTCAATCGACTTTCGTTCAACCGACTTTCATTCAATCGATTTAGTCAAGAGAGCAGGGTTTCCCTGCTCTCTTTTTGTATGCCTTGTTGCGGCCCGGCGCGGCAGCTGCGATTCTGTGTTATTCAGCCAGTCTGCTTGTCTATTTGCTGCAGTTGCCGATCAATAGGTCGATCACGTCGCCGGGGGGCTGGAATTCCATCCAGCGCGCTTCAATCTCCTGTCTTTTATCCCAGGAGCCGTAGGCCTGGATATCCTCGACACTTGTGGGGTTGATTGATTGTAATTCGCGATAGATCCTGGAGATATATTTGTCGTCAATTGCGTAATCGCCAGTACATGCCTGCATGACGTGAGTGGCTTCGTGGGCGAGCGCCTCCCAGTATTCGTCTGGGTCGTCTTTGTTGATATTATTGATGCAGATTGTGATTTGATCAATCTTGTCTTTTTCGAATTCGTAATAAGATTGTGTTGTTTTTTCTGCGCAGGCTTTTTCGGCGACGCGGGTGCCCGTCTTGGCGATGGTCTCTTTCAGCGCTTCAACGTCTGTCCAGCTGCCGGCCAGGGCGGCCTGGGTCAGGAGTGAGGTGCTCAGCAGCACGTGGGCTGTCAGACCACGCCTCCAGCCTGTCTTGGTCATGGTTATGGCCCTGGCTGCTCGCTGCTCTCCTCACTCTACCCCTGACAACCTGTCTGTTCCGGCTGTGCTGGCCCGGCCTCTCCCGCTGCCACTGTGATCCGGCCCTGGACTGATTTCACGGCGCTCTGCCGGTCTGGTTACGATCACATCCTGCTGGCGCTGCGCATGGTCTCTCTTCACACCAAATGCGCCGCCTGCGTGCATTTCTGTGGCCAGCCTTTCGGCGGCAACGGCTTCTGCCGGATCTGGTCAACCGTTCTCAGTGCCACGCTGACCCTGCCGCTCCACTGTCCCCACTGGAGCAGCACCTCCTCGCCGTCCCAGGGCCGTCGTAACGGCTGATACTGATTCGGCGCCAATGGTAGCCGTTGCTACCGGCGCTTGTCCGTGGGTTCAGCAGGGTGTTGTCTCGACTGTCTGTTCGGCGTTTTGCTGCTCTTCGCCACCGATCTGGGCCTGCGTGCGGCCAACAATGGTTTTGTTCTCCTCAGCGCTGCTTTGGTGCTGATGATGACCCCGGCCCTGGCCCTCTTCTATTCAGGGTTCGTGCGCAGCCGCAATGTGCTCAACACTATGGTGATGAGTTTCACCGCCATGGCACTGGTGAGCGTGCTCTGGGTGCTGGTGGGTTACAGCCTGGCGTTTTCCCCCGGCAGTGGTGCCCTCGCGCCGTTCATCGGCGGTTGGCAATGGGTTGGTCTCAGCAACTGGTCAGTTCCCTATGGCGATGGTCAGCTAAGCCATGGGGCCGTGGCTTTCTTTCAGGCCAGCTTTGCGATCATCACTCCGGCTTTGATTTCAGGTGCGGTGGTGGAACGGATGCACTTTCGTGCCTGGGTGCTGTTTCTGCTGCTGTGGAGCGTGGCGATCTACATCCCGCTGGTGCATATGGTGTGGGGCCCCGGTGGGTTTCTTGGTCCTCAAGGCCTCGGCGCCATCGATTTCGCCGGTGGTCTGGTTGTGGAGCTGCCGTCTGGCGTAGCGGCTGCGGTTGCCGCTGCTGTTGTAGGTCGACGTCGCAGTTTAAGTGCAGGTCACGCGGCGCCACCCCACAATGTGCCATTCATCCTGATGGGAGCTGGCCTGCTCTGGTTCGGTTGGTTTGGTTTCAACGGTGGCAGCGGCTATGTGGCCGGCAATCTGGCGTCGCTGGCCTGCCTCACAACCAACACGGCCGCTGCCGCTGCTGCCCTGGGCTGGATGCTGATTGAAACGGCTCAACGCGGTAAGCCCACCGCCGTCGGGGTGGCAACCGGTGCTGTGGCCGGTCTCGTGGCGATCACGCCCGCGGCTGGATTTGTCAGTCCTGTGGCGGCGGTGCTGATCGGATTCAGTGCAGCTTTGGTCTGCTATGGCGCACTGCAGCTGAAGAATCGCAGCCGCTTGGACGACAGCCTTGATGTGTTGCCCGTGCACGGTGTCGCCGGCCTGCTCGGCACCGTGCTCACGGGGGTCTTCGCCCTTCGCAGCCTCAATCCTGCTGGCGCCGATGGTCTGCTGGCCGGCCGCGCCGAGCAGCTGTGGATTCAATGCCAGGCAGCTGCTTTCACTGTGGTGTTTGTGGCTGTCGGCACCTATGCGATCCTTCAGCTGATCCGCTTGGTCATGCCGCTGCGAGTCAATGATATTCAAGAACAACAGGGCCTGGATATCAATGCTCACGGGGAGGAGGCCTATAACAGCGAATTCACCGGTTGATCCTCTGGCCGCGCACCTGTTGATGCCGGATTGTCGGCATCGCTGTGATCAGTCCGGCTGGAAGCTGAGGGCCACGCCGTTGTTGCAGTAGCGCTTGCCGGTGGGGCGGGGACCGTCGCCAAACACATGGCCTTGGTGTCCGCCGCAACGTTTGCAGTGGTATTCGGTGCGGGGCACGATCAGCTTGAAGTCGATCTTGGTGCCCAGGGCGCCGGCCAGGGGTGCATAAAAGCTGGGCCAGCCGGTGCCGCTGTCGTATTTGGCCGCTGAGCTGAACAGCGGCAGTGCACAGCCGGCACACACGAAGGTGCCGCTGCGCTTCTCCATGTTGAGCGCACTGCTGAACGGCCGTTCAGTGCCTTCGCGCCGCAACACGTTGTAGGCGGCTGGACTCAGGCGTTGCTTCCATTCAGCATCGCTGAGCTGCCACCTGGGATCAGCAGCACTGGCAGCATGCGCCGGCCGTGGGGCAAGCAGCGGAGAGGCCAGAGCAGTGAGCGAAGCCAGCAGGCCGCGGCGGGTCATCGTCGTCCTCGATTCAGATTCAAGCAATCAGGAGGCTCGCGTCAGCCAGCCAGCGCTCAGCACCACCGCCAGACCGAGGAACAGGGTCAGCAGGGTCCATGTGATGCGATTGAGCGTGGCTTCGGCGCTGCGGGCGCTGCTGAACATGGAGCCGCCGCTGGCCGCCAGGCCGCCCATGCCATCACCCTTGGGGCTGTGCAGCAGCACTGTGATGACCAGCAGCACACCGCTGCCAAGCCAGATCCAGGTCAGGATGGTCTGAACCATTGGGGTGAAGGTGGAGAGGCGATCAGACCCCGAGGGTCTGAGGGATACGGCTGGGTACGGCCGGCTGGCCGATGGGCACGATCAGGGAGTGCCCGGTCATGCGGGCTGGCTGCGGCAGGCCGAGAATTTCGAGCAGGGTGGGAGCGATGTCGGCTAGACCGCCTCCCTCGCGCAGTTGCACCGCGTTGCCATGGCCGGGCAGCTTGCGCTTTTCTCCCTCCACCAGGATCACCGGCACTGGGTTGGTGGTGTGGGCTGTCCACGGGCGGCCGTCAGGCCCTTCCATCAATTCGGCATTGCCATGGTCGGCGGTGATCAGCAGAGTGCCACCCATGCGGTTAGTGGCCTCGAGCAGGCGGCCGACACTGCAATCGACTGCACCGATCGCCTCGATGGTTGCCTTCATCTCACCGGTGTGGCCCACCATGTCGGGGTTGGCGTAGTTGATCACCACCAAGCCGTAGATACCTTTACGGATGGCAGCGATGCAGCTGTCGGTGAGTTGTTCAGCCGACATGGCCGGGGCTTGGTCGTAGGTGGCAACACGGGGCGACGGTACCAGATGGCGATCTTCGCCGGGGTAGGGCTGCTCGATGCCACCATTCATGAAGTAGGTGACATGGGGGTATTTCTCGGTTTCGGCGGTGCGGAACTGGCGCAGTCCGGCTTCAGAAACCACCTGCCCGAGCAGGCCATCAAGAGATTCGGGGGGGAACGCCACCGCCACCGGCAGCCCAGCTTCGTACTGGGTGAAGGTGACCACATGCAGGTTATCGATCCGTTCACGATCGAAGCCATCGAAGTCCGCTAACACCAGGGCTCGTACCAGCTGGCGGACGCGGTCAGGTCTGAAGTTGAAACAGATCAACCCATCGCCGGGCTGGATCGTGCCGTGGTTCAGGCGCGTGGGTTCAAGGAATTCATCGGTGATGGCGTCGGCGTAAGAGGCCTCCAGAACCTCCAGTGGCGACAGGGGTGTGATGTCAGCGTCTTCGGTGAGCAGCCGGTAGGCCTTCTCGGTGCGCTCCCAGCGGTTGTCCCGGTCCATCGCCCAGTAGCGTCCGCACAGGGTGCTGATCCGGCCCACGCCCGCTTCGGCGATCTGCGCCTCAATTGCCGCCACGAAGCCCGGTGCACTCTGCGTTGGGGTGTCGCGGCCGTCGGTGATCACATGGATGCAGACATCGCTCAGGCCACGACCGGCAGCCCACTGCAGCAGGCCCCCCAGGTGTTGGACATGGCTGTGGACACCACCGTCGGAGCACAGTCCGATCAGATGCAGCGTGCCACCGCTGCTCAGCAGCCGGTCAGCGAGGACGTTGAGTTCAGGGTTGGCAGCGATCGAACCATCGCGCACGGCCTGGCCGATCCGCACCAGCTCCTGACGGATGATCCGCCCCGCGCCGATCGTGAGGTGTCCCACCTCGGAATTGCCCATCTGATCGTCGGGCAGACCCACGTCAGCACCGCTGGCCTGGATCAGCGTGTGGGGGTAGGCATGCCAGAGAGCATCCATCACGGGTGTCTCGGCCGCACGGATGGCGTTGTGGGCGTCGTCGTGCCTGTAACCCCAGCCGTCGAGGATGCAGAGCACAACCGGGGCCACCGGCGCTGAGGAGGGGCCGGTGCTGCCGGAACCCCTGGTGGAACCTGTTTCGGTGGACGGTACAGCGGTCACCCGGTTGATCCTGCCTCTCTGCCGCCACGCTTTCTCAGGACAACCTACCGCGAGCCCGGTACTGATCCCCATGCGATCCCGTGCCAGTCAGCTTTTGTGCACACAGGAGCGTTCCCGTCATCGCCATTACGATCTCGGCCCTGCCCCAGCGGTCATGTTCCCTCCGCCGTCCCGCGCCCCCCAGTTCGACTCCCAGCCGGCGCCAGCGGGGCCGCAGCGGTCCGACCGTCGGCACGATCGCCTCGAACTCCTCTCGGCCGAGGAGCTGGGGCGCACCATCCATCGCCTCGCTTCGCAGGTGCTGGAAAGCGTTGCCGACAGCCGTCAGCTGATCCTGCTTGGCATCCCCACCCGGGGCGTCGCCCTGGCGCGGGTGCTGGCGACCACCCTGGAGGGCCTCTGCGGTCACCCGGTCGACTGCGGCAGTCTCGATCCAACCTTTCACCGGGATGATCTGGAACGGGTGGCAACCCGCCTCACCTGTCCCACCGATCTGCCGGCTGACCTGGAAGGTCGTGAGCTGGTGCTGGTTGATGATGTGATCTTCACCGGCCGCACCGTGCGCGCTTCCCTGGAGGCGTTGCAGGCCTGGGACCGGCCGCGGCGGGTGCGCCTGCTGGTAATGGTGGATCGCGGTCACCGTGAACTGCCGATCCAGCCTGATTTCTGTGGTCGGGTGGTCCCTACCAGCCGCCAGGAGCTGATCGCCCTCTGTCTGCAGAGCATTGATGGCGAGGAGGGTGTGTTCCTGTTGCGCTGACGGGACAGCCGCCGCCGCAACAGCCGCTGCTCAGACCACCGCTTCCAGTTCGTCGCCGCGGAAATGGGCGCGGAAGCGGCCGAAGGCAACCACCAAGGGCAGCGTCGGACTGATCGGACGACCCTTGAAATCGTTCAGCACCTGCAGCACTTCGCCCTGCTGACCCTGGAGATCGTAGGCCTGGCCCCGGTGTTCGGGGTGGTGATACACCACCACGCTCTGGCAAACCCTGACCTGATCTCCCGGCTGCATGAAGGGGCTGCATCAATGTCGCCATCCTGTCACGCAGCATCAGCGGCGGCAGGCTGTCTCAGGGCCGGCTTCCACCACCTTGCCCCCCAGCTCGCGACAGGCGCTGCTGAAGGCCTGCCAGTCGTCCATGCCGGCGGCGATCCGGGCTGAGATCAGGGCGTTGAGTCGCTCTTCCGGCACGTTGGATTCCAGTCCTCCGACGTGTGCGTCGTGTTCGGCCGCGTGCCGCTGCCTCAACCCTTCGATTCCCTTCTCCACCTGCGCACGCAACGGTTGGCTTCGGCGTTTCCACCACGGGTGCTCAATGCGGTTGAGCGCATCGAGCGCTTCCCACCAGCGCTGCTGGCGAATCATCTGGGCGGCGCGTTGCTCATTCCAGCGGTTGCGGTTCCAGTCCTCCCGCAGGCTGTCGCCCAGGGCCGTGCCTTCGGCATTGTGGGCGCCATGGAGCTGGCTGAGTACCTGCAGGGCTCCGCGTAGATCACCGGCTGCGTAGCGTTCGCGGGCGCGTGTTTCCAGTTGCTGCTGCCAGCGCACCAGCGTGCGCTGATCGCTGCTGCTGCTGGCGCCCGAATTCACAAGCTGGAGTTGCAGGCGCAGGGCCTCGCTCCAGGCACCCTCCCGCCACAGGGCGGCGGCCTTGAGGCGCCGGCAGTGCCCCTGCTCGATCGGGGCCTTGCCCCCCAGCCAGCGCAGTGCGGCCAGCTGTTCGCCGTAGCGCAGGCAGGCATCGAGCTGGCCATCGCGGGCCGCCTGCTCCAGCCGCTGCGGCAGTTGTTTCTCCCACCAGTACGCCGCTGCGATGCCCCCGGTCACAAGCCCGAGGGTGAGCACCAGCCAGAAGCGAGGAAGCCGATGCCGGCGGATGGCCAAGGCGGGCGCGCTGCGGGTCTGCTCTGTTCTATGAAGGCGGGTCCCTGCCTTCAGGACCGCGGGGGCAGCGCGGCAGCCGGCACGTCAGTGCAGACGGCCCAGGGGCCGGGGTGCCAGCCGCGCGTCGCTGAGCAGATCCCGTCCCTCCAGGAGCAACTGTCCGGTGCTGTCGATGCTGAAGCTGAGCTCCCAGCGGTCAGCGCCAGGGGTGCCGCAGGGTTGCAGCGGCAAGGGCTCCGGCTGTCGCTCCCAGGGCATCACCGCAGCGCTGCCTGCTGTGCGGCGTCGCAGTGTCGGCAGACCATCGACAAACACCACCTCGCTGCGCTCCTCCTCGCTGGGTTCACCCAGCACCAGCTCCAGTTGCTCCTGCTGATCACGGCTGCAGGCCAGCACAAGCCGCAGCGGCCGTTCGCTCGGCCAGGGCTGACCAGCCACGAACAACGGATGCCAGCGGTGCTCGCCACTGCGCTGATCCCAGCAGCGCAGCGCCACGCCCCGGCTCAACACATCGCGGATCGCCACCCCCGGGGTGAGGCTGAGGGCCCCCAGGGCCACCGCCTCCACCGGCCGCTCCCCCCGCAGTGGAACTCCCGGCAGCCGCTCCTGCAGCCACTGGCGGATCAGGGGGAGGCGACTGCTGCCGCCCACCGGCAGCACCGCGTCCAGGTCGTCGGGCGCCACCCCCGCCGCCCGGGCCGCCGCCAGCACGCTCTCCAGGAGCTCATTGAGCAGGTCCAGCAGGCCCTGGCGCCGCAGCAGGGCCTCCAGCTCGCTGCGTTGCAGGCGCAGCTCCCGCACCGCAGTCCCCCCCCTCGGTGTCCAGAGACTGAGGGCTTCCTCGCGCTCGCTGAGCTGGCATTTGAGCCGTTCGCAGGCGGTCAGCAGATCGGTTCGCGTCGTTGCATCCGGCAGGTCTGGGCAGAGGGTGGCGGCGATCCAGCGGTCGAGATCCCGTCCACCAAGGGCCAGGCCTGCCTTACCCAGCACGTCGGCGGTGCGCAGCGTCTGGCGGCTCTCGCTCAGGTTGCGACCGGCGAAGCGCAGCAGCTGCGCGATCGGCGCCGCTCGCCCTTCTCCGCCCGGCAGGTTCACCAAGGCCAGATCGGTGGTGCCGCCGCCCATATCGAGCACCAGCACCCGGCTGCCTGGCGCCAGGCCGGCACCGATCGCTGCGGCTGTGGGCTCATCCACCAGAGCCACTTCCGGCACGGCCATCGCCGCCGTGGCCTGCAGCAGCCACTGGCGATAGCCGCGATAGCTGTCAATCGGTGCGGTGAGTACCAGCCGCTGCGGCTGGATCTGCTCCGGCAGCTGTCGCCAGATCCGCTCCAGCAGCAGCTGGCCGCTCTGCTCTGGGCTGAGCAGGCTGGTTTCCGGGTTCCGGCCGGCGCCGATCCAGCGCTTGAAATCCCGTTGAAGCTCCCTGCCGCCTCGTTCCAGCAGGCCGGCTTCCAGCACCTGGCGGCCGATCAGTGGCTGCGGGGCATCGCTGTGGCTGAGCCAGATCAGGCTGGGGATCACCTGCGGATCGCCGCTGCTGTAGGGGGGCAGGCTGAGCAGCTGGGCGCCGCCGCCGCCGGCGGGCTGGAAGGCCACCACCGTGGTGCTGCTGCCCAGATCGATGGCGAGGGTGCCGCCCATGGGAGCAATGCTGAAGGGAAAGTGCCGGCTCCGAGCGTGGCGCACCCAGGCGCTTCATGGTGAGACCAGCGGGTCTGCGGTTGCGATGGATCGGGTGTCGTTGGCGGTCTGGTCGTTCTATCGGGAGGATCCCGATCTGGCGCGACGGTTGGATCCGCTGCTGGCCTGTCGGCTGGCACGGGGCTGGGGCTGCCTGCGCATCGACTGCCGCGATGCGGCTCATCGCGCGGTGGTGGCTGGTCTGATTCCGCTGCTGCGGCCACCCCTGCAGGCGCTGCGGTTGGCCCGTGAGATCCGCCTGCGGGCGCCGGGGCGGGAGCCCCTGGTGTTTCCGGTCACTGTGCCGTTCTCCGGCAGCCTGCTGGCCTACGATGGTCGTATCGGCGATTAGTGCATGTATCTCGGCGTCAATGTCAGCCCCAAGGAGCTTGCCCAGCGCGCCGAGAGCCTCGTGCGGCACTCAAGCAACCGCTACCTCACCACCGTGCGGATCGCCTTCCGCGCCAAGCAGCGTCGCTTCGACGACTTTGACGGTCTGCTCGAGGACAGCATGGTGAAGCCGGTGCAGCGGGCGATCATTGAGCTCAGCGATGAGCAGGATCAGCCCGACCTGCTGCCCGGCTGATCGAGATCTCGCTCGTCTTGAGGCATGGTCGTTGCTGAAGGGCGGCTCGGCGGGAGTTCTGTGATCTCGAAACTCCCCTGAACCCCGATGGCCGTCAGGCACCGGCGCATCCGTGATGCATCGACCCGACTGTGATCCAGCGAGACGGTCTTGATGCGGTTGGAAGCCCGTGATTCAGAAAGAGGGACCGGGTTGGCGGTTGGCCTGGGATGAGGCCCGTCATCCTTTCGCTGTCTTGATCGGCGGCGATGGCTGGGCTGCCGAATTGACGGTCATGGAGGCGGAGGCGCTGCGCCTTGCTCTGGCTGAGTTGGTGGCCCAGCATGGGTCTCTGGTGGATCAGCTCATGGCGGAGGAGGCGATCAGCCTTGAGCTGGAGCGTGAGCCCTGGTGGCTCGAGATCGAGGGAGACCGCGCCGGCTGGAGCCTGCGGGTGATGTTGATCCCGCAAGCGGGACAGCGGGCCTTTGAGGGAGCTTGGTGCCATCCCGCCAGCCGTGGCTTCAGTGAGGCTCTGCAGTTGCTGCACGGCCAGCCGTGAGGGCGTGCAGAGCGCTGTAGTCGAGTTCGTCGAGTCCGGCGGCAGTGGCTGCTTGCAGCAGCTCCAGCAGTCCAGCCAGTCCGCTTCCTTCCAGCCCGGACGCCGCTGCGGCCTCCATGAACAGGCCCAGATCCTTGCGCAGGTGAGCGGTGGGGAAGTTGGGGTTGCCGTAGTCGCCGTCGAGTTCCCGCTGCAGTTTCTTGTCGAAGGTGGGCGCATAGAGGGCGCTGCCACGCAGCAGCTCCAGGAACGGCTCCAGGGCCACTCCCTGTCGCTGCACCAGATGCAGCGACAGGCTGAAGGCGTGGGTGAGGCTGGCGATCAACTGGTTGAGGGCCAGTTTTGCCGCCATGGCGCTGCCCACAGGGCCCAGGTGCCGTGGTTCGGGCGCCAGATCCCGCAGCAGCGGCAGAGCTTCCCGCAGCAGGGCCTCGGGCCCGCCCGCCATCAGCTGCAACTGGCCCGCCAGGGCTTCGGGTCGGCTCCCCAGAACCGGCGCCTCCAGGTAGTGGCCGCCGCGCTCGGTCACGGCCTGCGCCAGCGCCACGCTCTCCTGCACGCCGATCGTGCCCATCTGCAGCACGTTGCGCCCCCGCAGCTCCTCGCCCACGCCATCCAGCAGCACCGCTGCGCTGACGGGGCCATCGCTGAGCACACTGATCAGCCAGGTCGTGCCCCTGGCGGCTTCCGCTGGACTGGCGCTGCTGATCGCCCCTAAGGCCTGCAGCGGTGCGCAGCGCTTGGGGCTGCGGTTCCACACCCGAAGCACATGGCCACGCTCCAGCAGACGGGTGGCGATGGCGCTGCCCAGCAGGCCGGTTCCGAACAGGGCGATCGTCATGGCTATGCGCTGATGTGGCCAGCTTGCCTGACACGCTCGTTGGTCGCGCTCCCCAGGTTTCCGTTGCCGCAGGCCTGAGATCAACCACGAGATTTGCCTCTGATCAGCACTGCTGATCAGAGGGGTTCTCCCAAGCACCAGGACACTCTCCCCAGACTTTTGCACCGGTTTTCCCCAGGGGTTTTCCCCAGGAGGTCTGCGGCAGCAGGGGCCTGGGGAGAAGGGGGGGATCCGCCGCTTTCCCGTTGACAGCCTCGCGCCGCTCGCTCAGCGCCGTCCCGGCATGCGCAAATCCGGCGCCGCCAAGCCCGCCAGGGGCGGCTGTCTCGGAATGAGAAGGCCTGAGACTCTTCTGGTTGGGCTCCGGTTGACCGGCGCGCCGCGGCGTGGGGAACTGGTGTCTGCCAGTGGGAGATACGGCATGGAGATGACAGGGACGGTCAGCCTGCGAGCGGAGGTGCCCGAGCCTCTGCTGCAGTCGATGCAGGGATTCATCGAGGCGCATCCCAACTGGGATCAGTACCGTCTGTTTCAGGCCGCCCTGGCTGGTTTCCTCGTCCAGAACGGCGTTCAGACCCGCGAGATCACCCGCTGCTACCTGGCCAATCTGTTTCCGCAGCAACCTCGTTTCAGCGAGCCTCTGCTCTGATCGCACCGTCGGGCAGCTGGCGGTAGGCAGCCGTCACCGTTGCCGCAAGCACAGGCAGCACCACCACCATCGCCAGGACGGTGATCGCCGCGGAGAAAGCGGAGCCCAGGGCCTCGGCCACCAGCCCGAGGCCGAACGGCAGTGCCAGCAACGCCAGCAGGAGCAGCGCCAGCCGTGACAGCGCCGGTCCGAACCGCAGCAGCAGCCGAACCCCTTGCCTGAAGGCCTGGGAGGGGCTGAGCCGCTGATCCAGCACCAGGCAGGCGTTGAACAGCTGGCTGAGGCCAGCGGCGGCGATGGCCAGCAGGCCAAGCAGCACTGCCACTGCGCTCAGTCCAGGCAGCAGGAACAGGGCCAGTGACCAGCCGATGAAGCCTGCACATGCGGCTGCGCTCAGGGCCAGCCCGGTGTTGATCACGCCGAGAGCCAGATCGCCGCTGGAGCGACTGGGCCAGCGGCTGACCCGTCTCCAGCGCACCGTCCGGGCGGCGCCGAGGGTCAGGCCGATCCGCGTCAGGCCTTCAATCAGCCAGAGCAGGCTGCCTGCGTAAAGAAGGATCCCGATACTGCGCAGCAGCAGGGCCAGCACGGCGCTGTCGCTGCCGTCGCCGGCGGCCACCAGGGCCCAGCCCAGCAGGTGGGTGCCGCAGCTCAGCACGCTGAAGCCCAACACCAGCGCCGGTTGACGTCGCAGGGCCTGCAGGCCCTGGCCCAGGGCTGCCAGGGCCTGCAGGGACGCCTGGGGCGGCTGGGTGCTCTGGCGCGCTGCCCTCACGGCAGGTTCTGCAGGGGGCCCAGCATCACCAGCAAACGCTCGGCACTGCTCGCAGGCACCGGCAGGATCGACAGGCGGTTTCCCGGTCGCACCACCGGCAGTTCCTCCACGCTGAACTGCTCGCGCAGACTGTCCAGGCTGAGCAGCTCAGCGAAGCGACCCAGGTAGCGCAGGCGCACGCAGTCCCAGCGTGGGGCCGCGGCGTTGGACTTCGGATCGAAATAGTTGTTGGCTGGATCGAACTGGCTCGGGTCGGTGATGCCGGTTTCGATCACCTCCATCAGGCCGATGATGCCAGGGGGCTTGGCGTTGGAGTGATAGAAGAAAGCGTGATCGCCCACGACCATGCTGCGCATGAAATTGCGCGCTTGGTAGTTGCGGATGCCATCCCAGAGGGTGGTGCCCTCCCGCTGAAGATGCTCGATCCCGTAAACGTCGGGCTCACTCTTCATCAGCCAGTGGGCCATCCGCTGCCTTGAAATTGGCGTGAGGGTAGCGCCTGCCTCCAGGAGCGCCAGTGCTTCAGAGCGCCCGCACCAGGGTGCGGAAATGGTCGCCCCGGGCTTCGAAGTCGCTGTACTGATCGAAACTGGCGCAGGCCGGTGATAGCAGAACGGCCTTGCAAGCCAGTGCGCTGCCCAGCTGCCGGGCCAGGGGAACCGCTTCCGTCAGGCTCTCCACCAGTTCCACCCGACCGCCATAGCCCCCTTCTTGCAGCAGTGCCTGGAAGGTCTGGCGGGCGGCCCCGAACAGCACCACCCCCGGAGCCTGGCGCCGCAGCTGCGCGATCCAGCCGCTGGCATCGCCTTGTTTGGCCTCCCCGCCAGCCAGTACCAGCAGGGGGCCATCCAGTGCCTTGAGGGCAACCTCGGCGGCGTCGTAGTTGGTGGCCTTGCTGTCGTTGAACCAGCTCATCCCCGCCAGCTCGGCCACGCGCTCAAGCCGGTGCGGCACTCCTGGGAAGGTGCGGAAGGCGGCTTCCATGGCGGTGCCGCTCAGGCCGAGCTCCAGGCCCACGGCGGCCGCCATCAGCAGGTTCTGGCGGTTGTGCGCGCCGGGCATCGCCAGGGCGCGGGCGTCGAGCAGCGGTCCATCATTGCCGGTCACCTGGTGGCCCTCGATCCACAGGTGCGGCTCAAGCCCGGCTGCCAGTGCCGCCTCGCGGCTGCCGGCGCTGATCCAGCGGGCCTGCTCCCAGCTGGCGGCGCGGTTGCGTAGATCCGGGTCGTCGCCATTGAGAATCCGCACCTGCGAGCGCTCCAGCAGGCTGCGTTTGATGGCCCGGTAGCAATCGAGCGTGCCGTGGCGCTCCAGGTGATCGGGGGTGAGGGTCGTCCACAGGCCGATGCGCGGGGCCAGGGCCGGCGCCGCCTCGATCTGATAGCTGCTCAGCTCCACCACCAGCCAATCGGGCAGCGGCTGGCCGGGCTGCAGACGCTCCAGGGCCAGTTCAGCCGCCGAGTGCCCCACGTTGCCGCACATCGGTGCGTCCAGTCCCGCCGCCGCCAGCAGGTGCGCCACCAGGTGAGTCACGGTGGTCTTGCCGTTGGTGCCGGTGATGCCGATCCAGGGCAGCGGCCGGGTGGCCTCCCAGGCGGTGCTGATCTCGCCAGCGCATGGCACCCCGGCGTGGCGCAGGGCCTCCAGAGCGGGATGGTCCCAACGGATGCCAGGGCTGACGATCGCCCGCTGTGGCATCGCCGCCAGCTGCTGCACCAGCGCATCATTCAGCGGAACCCCGAGCGCCACGGTGATGCCCTCGGTGCGCAACGCCTCAGCTTTGGCCTCCAGGGCGGCGCCGCTGCTGCTCTCGATCAGCAGAACCTGGGCTCCGCGCTGACGCAGCAGGCGGGCGGCGCCGATGCCGGAGCGCCCCAGGCCAAGCACCAGAGTGAAGGGCTGTCCGGGTTCGGGCAGGATCACTGACGATCCGTGAAATCGAGTGGGCGATACTGGAATCGAACCAGTGACTCCTACCGTGTCAAGGTAGTGCTCTACCTCTGAGCTAATCGCCCTCAGGCGCCTTTCGGCCTCGGAAACTTAGCAGCTGGCCTGAGCAGCGGCGCCAACCAGCTGCCCCTGCTGGCGGTCACCTCAGCGGCGCAGCAGCCGCAGCCGCCAGCGTTCCCGCTTGGTGGGCTGGATCTCAAGGAGCTCCAGCTCACCCCGGCCATCCAGGCGCACCCGGTCGCCGCTGGCCAGTTCACGGCTGGGGCTGGTCACCGCCTGCCAGTTCACCCGCACCGCGCCGGTGCGGATCAGTTCGGCCATGCGGTTGCGTGAGATGCCGAAGCCCGCGGAGGCCACGGCATCCAGCCGCAGGGAGGCTTCGACACTGCTCAGCTCGCGGGGGCTGCGGCTGGCTGGCAGCTGCAGCTGCGCGATCGGCAGCGTCTCCAGCTGCACCTCCACCGTGCGCACCACAGCGGCGCGACCGGCCAGCGTCGCTGCCGCGGTTGCGCGCAGCACCACCTGGGCGCCACGATCGCCACGCATCCAGATGTCGCCGAGATCGCCGGGCGCGGCCCCCGCCGCCAGCAGCCCCTGGCGCACATCCTCCGGCTCGGCGGGGTCGAACAGGAAGTTGCCGCTCACCACCAGCCCCGTGAGCGGCGTCGCGCTGGTCTCGTCGGAGGCGGTCTGATCGCCCGCATCCCCGGTCAGCTCGGCTCGCTGCAGCAGCAGGCAGCGGCGCTCGGCCTGGGGCCAGCCGCCGGCGCTGCTCAGCTTCAGTTCGCTGAGCTGGCCCAGCCGCAGCTCCGCTTCCTCGCGCAGATCAGCCGGCACGAAACCGCTCCAGACCGGTTCCCAGGTGCGCAGTGCCTCCTCCGCCAGCTCGATCAGACCCGTCAGCTCCTCGGGCTGGCGGCATCCCTTGAGCAGCTCCTCCCGGGGCAGCATCGCGATCTCCCTCAGCTTTCGTTGAACCGCACCACGGCCTTCGGCCTGGCTTCCTGCAGCCGGGTCCACGGCATCTCCAGGCCGTTGGGCATCTCCACCAGCAGCAACCAGTTGCCCTCCTCCAGGCGGTTGCGCAGCGCGCGAACACGGTCGTCGGCTTCGGAGCTGACGCTGGCGGCGGCGGCAAAGCTGCCCAGCCAGCCGGACCCCAGACCGAGCACGCCGCCGATCAGGTGCGATCCCCAGGTGCCGGCGAAAGCGAAGGTGTCGAGATCCGTGATGAAGGTGAAGGTGAGGCCTGCCAGGAAGCCGAACGGCAGCAGCCAACGGGCCATGCCCTGCTGGCGCAGGCGCCGCGTCAGGGCGGGGTTGAGCTCCACGACTTCAGCGACGTCCGTCTCGCCTTTGCCGATCGCCACCAGGCGCACCGGCGCCGGCGTCAGCGCGGCCAGCTGCTCGCGGAGCTGCCGCAGCCGCTTGCGCTCCGAGAGCACCACCACAACGCTGCTACCCACGGATCACCGCTCTTGGATGCTCCGATTCTCCACGCTCCGGGGTCACGTCAGGAGCGCAGTGGCGCAGCCCCTGCCTGGCTGCTGCGCAACAGGCGTGGAGGCCTCTGGAGGGCCGCTCTCTACACTGCACCTCCGGCCGCCCCCACCCCCGCCGGGTCATGACGAAGGTTCTGGTTTCCGATCCCATCGATCAGACAGGGATCGACATCCTGTCGCAGGTGGCTCAGGTGGATGTGCGCACGGGGCTGTCCCCCGAGCAGCTGAAGGCAATCATCGGTGAGTACGACGCCCTGATGATCCGCTCGGGCACCACCGTCACGGCCGACATCATTGAAGCCGCCACAAGGTTGCGCATCATCGGTCGTGCCGGCGTGGGGGTCGACAACGTCGATGTGCCGGCGGCCACCAAGCGCGGTGTGATCGTTGTCAATTCGCCCGAGGGCAACACGATCGCTGCGGCCGAGCACGCCCTGGCGCTGATGCTGTCGCTTTCGCGCCATGTGCCCCACGCCCATGTGAGCACCATGGCGGGCGGCTGGGACCGCAAGAAATACGTTGGCAACGAGCTTTATAAGAAGAAGCTCGGCGTTGTGGGCCTGGGCAAGATCGGCTCGCATGTGGCCCGCGTCGCCAAGGCCATGGGTATGGATGTGATGGCCTACGACCCGTTCGTCTCGGCTGAGCGCGCCCAGCAGATGCAGGTGCGGCTGATGCAGCTGCCAGCTCTGTTCGCTGAAGCCGACTATGTGAGCTTGCACCTGCCGCGCACGCCGGATACTGAGAACCTGGTGAATGCCGAGCTGCTGCGCACGATGAAGCCCACGGCGCGAATCGTGAACTGTGCCCGCGGCGGCATCATTGATGAGACGGCGTTAGCCGAGGCGGTGGAGAGCGGTGTGATCGCCGGTGCCGCTCTGGATGTGTACGCCAAGGAGCCCTTGGAGGCCGGTTCGGCTTTGCGGACCGTGAGTGAGCGGCTGATTCTGACGCCGCATCTTGGTGCATCCACCGAAGAAGCTCAGGAGAACGTGGCCATCGATGTGGCCGAGCAGATCCGCGATGTGCTGCTCGGTCTGCCGGCTCGCAGTGCCGTAAACATCCCCGGCCTCAATGCTGAGGTGATGGAGCAGCTCAAGCCCCATCTGCAGCTGGCCGAAACCCTGGGGCAACTGCTCAGCCAGCTGGCCGGTGGTCAGCTCAGTGAGCTGGAGGTGCGCCTCCAGGGTGAATTCGCCCATCACCCCGCCCAACCGCTGGTGATTGCTGCCCTCAAGGGCCTGCTCTCCACCGCTCTGGGTGATTCGATCAACTATGTGAACGCCGGTCTGGAAGCCAAGGAGCGCGGCATCCACGTGCTTGAAGTCAAGGACGATGCAGCCCGCGACTTCGCCGGTGGCTCGCTCCAGCTCAGCTCCAGGGGCGGCAACGGCCGACACACCGTGACCGGTGCTGTGTTCGCTGACGGTGAGCTGCGCATCACCACGATCGACGAGTTTCCGGTGAATGTGGCGCCCAGCCGCCACATGCTGTTCACCCGCCACCGCGACATGCCCGGAATCATCGGCCATCTCGGCTCGGTTCTGGGCGAGCACAACGTCAATATCGCCTCGATGCAGGTGGGTCGCCGCATCGTGCGCGGCGACGCCGTGATGGTGCTCAGCCTCGACGATCCCCTGCCCCCAAGCCTCCTGGCCACGATCCACCAGATCAACGGTATCCAGGAAGCCCATCCGGTCACCCTCTGAGGGCTGACGCCCGTCCCCTGCCTGTTCTGCCATGTCCCTCTCCTGGTGGCGACTGGAGCTGCCCTCCCTGGCGGAGCTGGAGGAATCGCTGATCTGGAAGCTCAACGTGTTGGGCATTCCACGGGTGGCGGTGCGCCATCGGCCTGAGGCGCCCGATCAGCGTCAGCTGGTGGCCTGGCTGCCTGCGGCCGACTGGCCGGAGGCCGAGCGCCATCAGCTGGAGCTCGCCCTGGCCCCCCTGGCCGACACTTTTGGGCTGACCCTGCCGCCGATCGACTGGCAGCTGCAGGACGATGAGGACTGGAGTCTGAGCTGGAAGCAGCACTGGCAGGCCGATCCGGTGGGTCGCCGCCTGCTGATCCTGCCGGCTTGGCTGGAGCTGCCCGCCCAGTACGCCGATCGGCTGCTGATCCGGATGGACCCCGGCAGTGCCTTCGGCACCGGCAGCCATCCCACCACCCGCCTCTGCCTGGAGGCGATCGAGACTCTGGCCGATCCGGGTCCGTCGGCTGCCCACGGGGCTCTGGCGGGCCTGCGGGTGGCGGATCTTGGCTGCGGCAGCGGCATCCTCGGCATC
Source organism: Cyanobacteriota bacterium (assembly GCA_041158125.1). GTDB lineage: Bacteria > Cyanobacteriota > Cyanobacteriia > PCC-6307 > Cyanobiaceae > Vulcanococcus. The sequence goes on along the minus strand of JBEBCC010000054.1, from coordinate 3,878 downwards.
GCTGCCCTGCTGCAGGGGGCCGCCAACGTCGCCGCTGCCGACACCGACTCTCTGGCGGTGCGCGCAACGCGGGATAACGCCGCCGTCAGTGGCTTCAGCAACAGGCTCCAGGTGGGCCTCGGCTCGGTGGAGCAGCTGGCTCAACTGCTGGAGGGGCGTCCGGCCGATCTGTTGCTCTGCAACATCCTGGCGCCCGTGATCGAGGCCCTGTGCCCAGCCTTCGACACAGTGCTGGCACCGCATGGCATCGGGCTGTTGAGCGGTCTGCTGGTGGACCAGGCGCCGCGTTTGCAGCAGGCGTTGGCTGAGCAGGGGTGGAACGCTGAGCTCACCGCCCAGCAGAGCCAGTGGGGCCTGATGACGATCCGCCGCCCCGCCTGATCGGCCTGGCTGCTTGTCGTCGCCCTTGCAGATGTTGCATAAGGCACGCTGATCTGTGCTGGCTGTTCTGATTGGCCTTCGCGGCCTGAAGCGCCTGGAACCCCAGGATCACCCCTCGGCGGATGTAGGAAGGGTCCGTCCTACGGGCCCGGGGTCACTCCCAGGCGCCTGTGAGCTCCAATCCCTTCCATGGCTTCCTACAAGGTCACCCTCATCAACGAGAGCGAAGGCCTCAACAAGACCATCGAGGTTCCTGACGATCAGTACATCCTCGACGCCGCTGAAGAGCAGGGCATCGACCTCCCCTACTCCTGCCGTGCTGGTGCCTGCAGCACCTGCGCCGGCAAGATCACCGCTGGCACCGTGGATCAGAGCGACCAGAGCTTCCTCGACGACGACCAGATCGAAGCTGGCTTCGTGCTCACCTGCGTGGCCTACCCCACCAGCGACTGCACCATCAAGACCCACGCCGAAGAGGAGCTCTACTGAGCCCCTGAGGCGGCCGTTACGGTTCCTCAACCTCTGCACTGGCCCCGGCCTGTGATCTCTGCCACCCTGCGGGGTGGCTTTTTTGTGAGCCCCGCTCAGCCGCCGGCTTCTGATTGTGCTGCTGCCGTGACCGCTGACACCCCAGTTTCCTCCCCAACCCCAGCGCCTCCTTCCGGTGTGCTGGACCTGTACCCGCCCGGCAGTGAACACACCAGCCCCGGCGGCCAGTACAGCTTCCGAGTGCTTGGTCCCTGCTGCCGTCTGTTCGACCGTGAGGAACTCCCATGGCCTTGCTGCCGGCTGGCCTGGCGCAGCAAGGAACCCAGCTGGCGGCGGGTGGGCCGACGCTTTGTGGCCGATCTGGCGGCCCGCCGCTGCCCCTCCTATGCGGTGGAGCTGTTGCAGCCTGGCTCTCGGCCCACCACCACCGTGCTCACCCTGTTCTCGCAGCGCCTCTCGGCGCCACTGCAGGAGTGGTGGTACAGCAAACAGCCCGCCTCCCTTGATCCGGCCAACATCGCGCCGCCGGCAGGGATGGATTGGGTCTGATCGGAGCGGATCTCGCCCAGCTGCCGCCGGGCTGCCAGCACCTGGATCTGCCGGCATGAAAAAACCCCGCCAATGGCGGGGTGCTTGTGCCCTGCAGAGAGGGCCGATGGGCAGCCGGGATCAGAAGTAGATCTTGCCGCCGCCCCACTGCATTCCCTGCACCTTGGGAGCCACGAGGATGAAACCGGCCATCAGGCGCAGATCTTCGTCGCTGAGGTCGCGCATCTTCACGAACACATCGCTGCTGCGGATGCTTGGGTGCACGTCGGCGATGCTGTACTCACCGTCGTAGCTGGTGGGATCCTTCATGTAGTCCACCAGGGCGTCCACGTTGTCGCGGGCCGGGGTGGCGAGGGCGAGGGTCTCGGGATCGAGGCCCACGTTGTGGTTGGTCTTGGTGATGCCGCCGGCGTGGCACTCGCCGCAGCTGGTGTTGAAGATCTTGCGACCGGCCTTGATCTCCTGTTCGCTGAAGGTCACCGCCGTGCCATCGGCGTTGGCGGGAACGGTGAGCTGGTCGGCGGTCCACTGGGCGGCCTGGGCGGGGCCGGCCAGACCCAGCAGCAGCGCCAGGGGGAGGACCAGCAGCCGGGCCAGGGTCCGGAGGGCAGAGGAGAAGGAAGAGGCCATCGAAAAAGCCGGCAACATGGCGGTGGCAACCGCGCCAGAGCTCTTGTATCACGGCCGGCGGGTCACCAGCTCGGCTGCGCCTCAGGCACTCACACACTGTTGCAGCGCGCGTGTGACAGGTTGCCTGTGCCTGAACCGCAGCGGCGCTCAGTCGGCCGCTGGGCTGAGTTCAAGGCTGAGGAAGTCCTTGGCGAGGTCGGTGTTGGGGAAGATCGCCCGCGCCTCTGCCAGCAGATCTTCTGCACTCACCGGGTTGCCAGGCACGTAGCGCGGGCTCAGGTGGGTGAGCATCAGCTGCTTCACGCCGGCCGCCAGGGCCGTCTGCGCCGCCATGGTGCTGGTGGAGTGCTGGCGGGCGAAGGCCATGTCGGCTTCAGCGTGGGCGAAGGTGCTCTCGTGGATCAGCAGGTCAGCGCCGGTCGCCAGCTCCACCGCCGCCTCGCAGAACACCGTGTCGGTGCAGTACACAACGCTGCAGCCGGGGCGCTCCGGCCCGCACAGGCTGGCGCCCTTGATGATGCGCCCGTCGTCGAGGCTCACACTGCGACCAGCCTTGAGTTCTGCGTAGACGGGGCCGGGCGGGATCCCGAGCGCCCGAGCCCGCTCCACATCGAAGCGCCCCGGCCGCGGCTTCTGATCGACCCGGTAGGCATAGGCCGGCACCCGGTGGATCAGCGGGCAGCAGCGCACGGTGATGTCGTCGTCGTCGAGCAGCAATGCGCCGCTGCGGGCCGCTTCCTTCACCCGGTGGCTGCGCAGTGGGTAGCCGATGCGGGTGGAGGAGGTGCGCAGCACCCCTTCGAGGTAGTCGCGCAGCGGATCGGGGCCGTAGAGATCGATGCCGTTGCAGGTGCCCGCCAGCCCCAGGCTCGCCAGCAGCCCCGGCAGCCCGAACACGTGGTCGCCGTGCATGTGGGTGATGAAGATGCGGCTCAGCTGGCTCACCCGCAGCTCGCTGCGCAGGAACTGGTGCTGGGTGCCTTCGCCGCAGTCGAACAGCCACAACTCGGCCCGCTGCGGCAGGCGCAGCGCCACGGCGGACACGTTGCGCCCCCGCGTGGGGACGCCGGAACTGGTGCCGAGGAAGGTGACCTGCACGGCCGGCGCAACCCCGGTCTCACTGAGCTGATCGTGCCATGTCGGGGCTGGCGTCCCCCCGGGCGGGTCGTCACAATGGCCTGCCAGGCCTGGACTGGATTCCATGCGTCCCCCGCTGCCATTTGCGCTTCGCCGCCTGGCCCCGATGGCCTCGCTGGCGCTCGGCTGCGCGTTGGCCCTGCCGGTGGCGGTGCAGGCCCGCCTGGGCCAGCCCCAGCCCCAGCAGCCCCAGGTGCGGGTGTTGCTCTGGCAGGGGGGAACGGTGCAGCTGCGGGCCGCGGCGGCGGCCTCCGGCCTGCGGGTGCGCGATGGCCAGGGCCGCCCCCTGTGGGACCTGCCGGCGGAACGCGGCCTGGCGCCGTTGCAGCTCGATGTGCAAAACGGCTGGCTGCGGCTGCGGGCCCTGCCGGCCCCGGAGGCCTCGATGGGTCCAGCGCCCCCAGCCGCCCCTGAGGTGCTGCTGGCCCGGGAGTTGTGGCTGGAGGCCCTGCCGGCGGTGGCCGAGCCGGATCCCGGCCTCTGGCTGCAGCAGCGCCGCTACCGCGGCCGGCTGCAGCTGCGCCTGGAGGCCGGCCAGCTGCAGGTGGTGAACCACGTGCCGCTGGAGACTTACCTCACCAGCGTGGTGGGCAGCGAGATGCCGGCCAGCTGGCCCCAGGAGGCCCTGCGGGCCCAGGCGGTGGCCGCCCGCACCTACGCCCTCAAGGCGCGCAAACCGGCGGCCCTGTTTG
>JBEBCC010000053.1:0-12700 GCA_041158125.1 Cyanobacteriota bacterium | reverse complement strand
TGGTGACCAGCAGCAGGGCCGCTGCTTCCGCCCCGGCACCCTCCGACTGACGCAGCTTCTGCTGCAGCCGCCACTCCTGCGGAGAAACCTTCGATTCGTTGGCATCCTGCGATGCCTGCCTCGAGCTCTTGCACCAGGCCTGGAGAGTGCAGATATCCAGGCCCGACGTCTCGGAAATCCGGGCCAGGGGCTGCCGCCGGTGCGGCAAGCGCATCTGTCTTTTCAGATCAACCGTAAGAGCCTCGCTGTAACAACGCACGGGGTATCCCCATCGCTCCCGCCATGGTCAGAAGCAAGGGCGACATTCTTGCGGACGGCGGTGGCCGCCGACCGCCGTGCCCATGCCGATCACATCCCGGTGATGCAGTAGCCCGCATCCACGTAGATCACCTGACCAGTGATGCCGCTGGAGAGTGGGCTGGCGAGGAAGGCAGCGGTGCCGCCCACCTCAGCCTGGGTCACCGTGCGGTGCAGAGGCGCTTTTTCCTCCACGTTGTGGATCATGTCAAGGATGCCGCCGATGGCGGAGCTGGCCAGAGTGCGGATCGGGCCGGCGCTGATCGCATTCACGCGCACCTGCTTCTCAGCGCCCAGTTCAGCGGCCAGGTAGCGCACTGAGGCCTCCAGGGCCGCCTTGGCCACGCCCATCACGTTGTAATTGGGGATGGCGCGCTCGGCGCCCAGATAGCTGAGGGTGATCACGCTGGCGCCCTCGTTGAACAGGGGCTTGGCGTGGCGGCACAGGGGCGCCAGCGAGTAGGCGCTCACCTCCAGGGCCCGCGCAAAACCCTCAGGCGAGATGTTGGAGTAATCACCCACCAGCTCCTCCTTGCCCGCATAGGCCAGGCAGTGCACCAGCACATCAATGGAGCCCCACTGCTCCTTCACACGCTGGAACACGGCCTCGATCTGGGCTGGGTCCTGCACGTTGAGGGGTTCGAACAGGGTGGGGGCCAGCGGCGCGGTGAGGTCGCGCACCTTGCCCTCAAACCGACCCTTCTCATCCGGGAGGTAGGTGACACCCAGCTCAGCGCCGGCGGCATGGAGCTGCTGGGCAATGCCCCAGGCGATCGACTTGTTGTTGGCGATGCCGGTGACCAGGGCCTTCTTGCCGCGCAGATCGAGAAGCATGGGGAGGGGCGCCGACGCCGGCGCTGCTGAGCGATCGGGGGATTCTCCCCCAGCGGCGCGGCAGCCCGGCCAGGGCCGGCAGGATGCGACCAGCAGCTCTGGGGTGGATGGCAGCCAAGCGGCAGTTCCAGGGTGGTCGCGCCGCGGCCGAGGCAGCCCTGGCGGCGATCGATCCGGCCCGCTACGGCGCCAGCCGCAACCACCTTGATGGCGCTGTCACCGGTCTTTCGCCCTGGATCCGCCATGGCGTGCTGACGCTGGCCGATGTACGCCAGGCCGTGTTCAGCTGGCTCGACGACCATGGCTACAACACTCCGGAGCGCCGCAGCGAAGGCCAGCGCCTCGCCGGCCGGCTGATCAACGAGCTGGGCTGGCGCGATTACTGGCAGCGGCTCTGGCAGGTGCTGGGCGATGCCATCTGGCACGACCTGGAGCCGCCCAAGACCGGCCACGCCGCCCACCACTACAGCCCCGAGCTGCCAGCGGATCTGACCGAGGCCCGCACCGGCCTGGCCTGCATCGATGGCTTCTCCACCCAGCTGCAGGAGCAGGGCTGGCTGCACAACCACGCACGCCTGTGGCTGGGCAGCTATCTGGTGCACTGGCGGCGCGCGCAGTGGCAGGCCGGGGCCCGCTGGTTTCTGCAGCACCTGCTGGATGGCGATCCCGCCAGCAACAACCTCAGCTGGCAGTGGCTGGCCAGCAGCTTCAGCAGCAAGCCATACATCTTCAATCGCGCCAACCTGGAGCGCTTCAGCGCCGGTCGGTACTGCCGCCGCTGCCCGGCAGCGCGGGACGGCACCTGCCCGTTCGACGCCAGCTACGAGGCCCTGCAGGCGCAGCTGTTCGCACCGCAGAGCGCTGCTGCAGCGACGCCAGCCGCCTCTGCGCCGCCCCGACCAGCGTTGCGCCAGCACCCCAGCCGCCCGGAAGCAGCGCCCGCGACCGACCTGGCCAGCCGGCAGCCACGCCAGCCGGTGCTGTGGATCCACGGCGAAGCGCTCGGCCCCACCAACCCGGCCCTGCGGGCCCATCCCGGCCGACCCGCTCTGTTCGTGCTCGATGCACCGCTGCTGGACGGGCAGACCGGCCCGAGCAGCAGCACCGGCGGCCTGCCGCTCAGCCCCCACCGGGTGCGCTTCCTGCAGGAGTGCGCCGCGGCGCTGCCGCTGGAGCAGCGACGCGGCAGGGTGGCGGCTGAACTGCTGCGCTTCGCCCGGCAGCACAACGCCGATGCGATCGTGACCAGCCGGGCCGTTGATCCCCGCTTCGCCGCCATCAGCGCCGAGCTGGAGGCCCTGCAGCAGGGCGCACCAGCGGTGGCGCAGCTGCCTCTGATCAGCCTGGAGCCCGAACCGTTCGTGGCACTGAACGAACCGGTGGACCTCGGGCGCTTCAGCCGTTACTGGCGTCGCGCCGAAGCCAGGGTCTGGGCCGGTTGGCACCCGCCGGGACTCTGAACCAGCAGCCAGCGCAGCAGCCTGGCCCAGGAGCTCACGGGCTGGTCTGCGGCGGCGCACCCTGCAGGATCGCCTCCTCCTGCTGACGGATATCAGCCGGAGCGGGCAGCAGATCCGGCTCCTCCACCAGTGGGAAGGTGAGCGCCTTGACCTGGGCCGGGCTGCCGGGAGGCTGGCTCCACTGCCAGCGGGCCCGTGGCGCCCGGGCGCGGCAGAGCGCTTCCAGCTCGCGGCGCAAGGCCCGCTGCACATCCTTGCGGGCCACCACTGCAAAAAACTCGGCACGGCTGGCCAGGCCGGAGCTGAATGGGGCGGTGCCATTGCCGTTGAACAGACGGGCGGGATCCGCCAGCCAGCGCGGCCGGCAGACACCCTGCTGGGTCGTGTCGGTGGCGAGCCAGAGATGCACGCCGTAGCCATCGGGCTGGCTCACCACCGCCAGGCCGTCATGGGGCTGGCTGCGCGACAGCGGATAGATCGCCCAGCTGGGGCGGCGCTGCGCCGGCACACAACCCAGCAGCGGCACCACAGCCGCCAACGCCAGCAGCGTGGTGGTGGCGCCAGCCCGCAGGGCCGCCAACGGCCAGGCCGGCTGCTGCAGGGAGGCGGGCACAGGCGCTCAACGGCACAATCGCCGCATCCTGCCCCAGGTCAGTCGCCCGCCGCCGTCATGGTCCTTACCGCCTCCACGATGCTGCCGCTGGGCACCGCGCTGCCGGCCTTCGCCCTGGAGCAGGTGGCCGGTGATCCACCTACAGCGGGCACGGGGCCGCTGTGGCGGAGCAGCCAGCTGGGACCGCAGCCTGTGCTGGTGCTGTTCCTGTGCGCCCATTGCCCGTTCGTGAAGCACATCGAGCCGGAACTGAGCCGGCTGGAGCGCGACTACCGCGGACGGCTGCAGATCGTGGCGATCAGTAGCAACAGCATCCACACCCACCCGGCCGACGCTCCTGATGGCCTGCGGGCTCAGGCCGATCGCTGCGGCTGGCGCTTCCCCTACCTCTGGGATGCCGAGCAGACCGTGGCCCGCGCCTTCCAGGCGGCCTGCACGCCGGATCTCTATCTGTTTGACTCCGCCCAACGCCTGGTGTATCGCGGACAGCTGGATGGCAGCCGGCCCGGCAACAGCGAACCCCTCGACGGCCGCGATCTACGCACGGCCCTCGACGCGCTGCTGGCGGGTGCACCGCTGCCGCGCGAGCAGACAGCCGCGATCGGCTGCAACATCAAGTGGCATCCGGATGGCGTTTTGCCATAGGGATCACCGAACAGGGGGCTTAAGGTTGCCTTCATGCAGGTGCCCCCCTTCAGCCTCAGAGACCAGCTGGATCACCTCGGTGAGCAGCTGGATGCCGCCGTTCTGCAGGTGTTGCGCAGCGGCCAGTACATCGGTGGCTCAGAAATCGCCGCCTTCGAGCAGGCCTTTGCGGCTGCCATCGGCAGCCCACATGCCATCGGCTGCAACAGTGGCACCGACGCCCTGATCCTGGCCCTGCGTGGTCTGGGGGTGGGTCCCGGCGATGAGGTGATCACCTGCTCCTTCAGCTTCTTCGCCACCGCTGAAGCGATCAGCGCCGTGGGAGCCACGCCGGTGTTCGTCGATGTGGAGGAGAACTCCTACCTGATCAACCTCGATCAGCTGGAGGCGGCGATCACACCCGCCACCAAGGTGCTGCTGCCGGTCCATCTGTTCGGCCGGCCGGTCGATATGGAGCGTGTCTGCGCCATCGCCGCACGTCACGGCCTGAAGGTGGTGGAGGACTGCGCTCAGGCCAGCGGAGCCAGCTGGGCCGGCCGGCCCGTAGGCAGCTGGGGTGATGTCGGCTGCTTCAGCTTCTTCCCCACCAAGAACCTGGGCGGCGCCGGTGATGGCGGTGCCGTCGCCTGCCGCGATGCCGCCCTGGCGCAAACCATGCGCGAGCTGGCGGTTCATGGCATGCCGCGTCGCTACCTGCACACCGCGCTCGGCTACAACAGCCGCCTCGACGCCATCCAGGCGGCCGTGCTGAATGTGAAGCTGCCGCACCTGGCCGGCTGGATCGAAGCACGCCGCGGTGTCGCCGCTCGCTACCGCGATGGCCTCAGCGAAGCTGAGATCATCCGGCTACCGGAAGCGGGCCCCAGCGGTCACAGCTGGAACCAGTTCGTGGTGCGCGTGCCCCGCTGCGGCACCAGCAAGGTTTGCGACAGCGTCGCCGCCTGCACTGCAAGCGGTGGTTGCAGCCCGTCCGCCGACAGCGCCGCCTACGGCCTGCCGGAGGCTTCCTGCCGCGACTGGCTGCAGCAGCAGCTGCTGCAGGCGGGTGTGATCACGATCATCTACTACCCGATCCCGATCCATCGCCAGCCGGCCTACGCGCACCTGGGCTACGGCCCCGGGTCACTGCCGGTCACGGAGCGGCTCTGCGCTGAGGTGCTGAGCCTGCCGATCTTCCCGGAACTGAGCCAGCAGCAGCAACAACGGGTGATTGAGGTGCTGCTGCAACTCTGTGGCGCCGGCACCGCCGCGGCGGCGGCATCCACCGTTGCGCCGATCGCCGCCTGAAAGCACCAGGGCGATGGGCACCGCCAGAATCAGCCGGGCTTTGGCAGGGCCGCATAGAGCGCCTTGAACCGCGCCTGCTGGAGCTTGTGGCTCACGAGCGGCGCCGGGTAGCCGCGCCGCTCGAACGGGCTGATCTCACCGCTGATCAGATCGGCGGTGCTGACATGACGCAGCTCCGGCAGCCAGCGGCGGATGTAGTCGGCTCTGGGATCAAACTTGGCGGCCTGGGTGGCGGGATTGAAGATGCGCAGCGGCTTTGGATCCATGCCACTGCTGGCGCTCCACTGCCAGCCGCCATTGTTGGCCGCCAGATCACCATCCACCAGGCGCGCCATGAAGGCGGTCTCACCCCAGCGCCAGTCGCAGATCAGATCCTTCACCAGATACGAGGCCACGATCATGCGGCAGCGGTTATGCATCCAGCCGCTCTCCTTGAGCTGGCGCATGGCTGCATCGATGATCGGCATACCGGTGAGGCCATCGCACCAGGCCGCGTAACGGTCCTGGCGGTTCTCCCAGGGAAACTGGCGCCAGTGGGGTCGGTAGGGGCCATCGGCCAGCTCCGGGAAATGGAACAGGGCCTGCTGATAGAACTCGCGCCAGGCCAGCTCCTGCTCCCAGACGCCGATCGAGGCCAGAGCCTCAGCGCCGCCGCCGGCCACCACCAGCCGGGCCTGCTGCGCCGCGGCCCAGGCCTGGCGAGGGCTGAGCGTGCCGAACTTGAGGGCGGCGCTGAGGGCGGAGGTGCCGGCTTCAGCGGGCAGGTTGCGGCCGGGTTCATAGCGCAGCAGCGGGATCGCCCCCCCCGGGCCGATACGGCCGATGCCATCGCAGAAGGCCTGCAGCTGCTGCTGGGCTGCGGCCTCACCAGGACGACAGGGGCAGGCTTCAACGCCCTCGAACAGCGGACCGAGCTGCTCCGGCGCCGGCAGCTTCTGCAGCAGCGACAGCTGCCGCCACAGGCCGGCCTGTGGCTCGGGCAGGGCCGCCGGATCGAGATCCACCAGGCCGCTGGGAGCCGGCAGCTCAGCCAGCTCACCGGCCCCCTGGCGCTGCATCACCTGGCCGCGCCAGTTGCGCAGGAACGGACCGTAGACCCGATAGGGGTCGCCGGCGCCGGTCCGGAGGGCCTCCGGGGGCACCAGCAGCTGATCCCAATCCACCAGCAACCGCTGCCCCTGGGCCTGCAGGGCGGCGGCCACGCGCCGGTCGCGCTCGCGGCCGTAGGGCTCCACATCGCGGTTCCAGGCCACCACCTCGGCGCCGATGGCCGCCGCCAACCGCGGCAGCTCCACGGCCGGATCGCCCTGGAGCAGCAGCAGGCGGCTGCCGGCCTGGCGCCAGCGCTGCTGAAGCTCCGCCAGGCTCTCCAGCAGAAACCAACGCCGCGCCGGTGCCATATCAGCGGCGCCGAGGATGGCCGGGTCGAGCACGAACACGCCGGTAACGGCGGGTGTGGCAGCGGCGGCAGCCGCCAGGCCGCGGTTATCGGCCAGGCGCAGGTCGCGGCGATGCCAGAACAGCCAGCGATGGGGCGCCATGGTCAGCGGCAAGGAGATCGGGCCAGCATGACGGAGGTCGGCCGATGGGACGGAGTGGTCATCCAGTGAGCAAGGCACTGCATGGCGACGCATTCCCTGCAGCGGCAGAACGATCAATGGCATCAGCCGAGGTGCGGCGGCACCACCGGGGGAAAGGCGAAGGCTGATGCAACCTCAGGCTCAGGCAACACAACAGACCGTTGGGAGAGCCACTGAAGCGAATCGAGAGAAGGCATCCTGGTGTAATGATCACGCAGATTCGACAAGGCCCGCCCGGCACAATCCAGGACGACCTGACGATGCCGCTTCTGCTACCAGACTCGAGCGCAGATGGATCAGGACGAGCCCTTGATCAGAAGATTGGTGCCAGCCTGCGATCCAGCCGATGCCATCGCTGGTTTGTGGGAGGAGTTGCGAAAGCAACCGCTCAGCACCGAACTCTGGCTGGAGCTGACGCGCCTTTACAACGTGGCGGATCAGCCAGCCCAATGGCACTACACCGCCCAACAGCTCCGGCGCCTGCAACACGATCAGGAGCGCTCCTTGGGGGCAACGCCACCAGGTTGCTCGGCTGAGAACAACCAGGCAGACAGCTGGGAGGTTCTTCTGCGTGCGCCTGGCAGCAAAGCAGCGAGGATCTGGGCCTCAAGATTGCAGCATTGGCTGATGCAATGCCCTGGGGATTGGCTGGGCTGGCTGTATCTCGCTCGGCTTGAAGATGCCAACAATGAACAGATACACCATCAATCCCTGGAACAGGCCTGCCGCCACGAACCGATCGCTGGCGAATCGTTGCATTGGCTCGGTGTCTGGCGCCTGGAAGCAGGTGATCACAGGGGCGCTATCGAGGCCTTGGCGCCACTGGTGGATCGGCACCCGATGCGCCACGGCTCGATGCTCCATCTCGGGGAGGCCCTGCTACGAGTCGGCAACCGCACCGCCGCCGAGGCGGCATTCACGCGGGCGTCGGCATCGAGGAACCCCGCCTTCCTGCGTCTCCTGGCCCAGCGGGTTCACCAACACAACTACTGGCAGGAGGCGATCGCTGTTCTGGAGCGTGCACGGCATCTGGCGCCGGATGCGATTCCCACACTGATCCAGCTGGCACGGCTTCACTGGGATGTTTATCAACTCAACCAGGCCGAAGTGCTCTGCCAACGCATTCTGGAACTGGAACCGGGAAACAGAGACGTGCGCTACCTCCTCAATGCCCTACCGGGGCGACGCGGAGATGCAGCGGCGCATCTGGCAGCTGTGGAAGCACACTACAACGAACTGGGGCATGCCGACTCGCGCCTGGCATCATCCATCGCCATGGCCTCCCTGTATGTGGATGACTGCAGTCCAACGCAGATTGCAGAGCGACACTGTCAGCTCTGCCAACCAATCGAGACCGCGATCAGCCCCCAGGCAGCGTTCTCCAATGACCACGACCCAGAGCGCCCCCTGAAGATTGGACTGGTCTCTGGCGACTTCCACCGTCAGCATCCAGTCAATCTCTTTATGCTGCCACTACTGGAACGTCTGGATCGCAACTATTATCCGGTCACGGTGTTTCACACCGGATCAATGCACGATGAATACACGCTGCGGGCACGCCAAGCGACGCGGCACTGGATCGAAGCCACAGGCCAAGATGATCCATCCTTGAGCCAATGTATCCGTGAGCAGGGGATCGACATCCTGATCGATCTCGCAGGGCATACCTCCAGCCATCGCCTGGGCGTTTTTGCGATGCGTTCGGCGCCCGTACAGGCCACCTTTCTTGGCTATCCCCATTCCACAGGCTTATCGCGCATCGATTGGCTGATCGGCGATCCAGTGGTGTCACCGGTAGAACACGCCCATCTGTTCTCGGAGGGAATCGCCCAGTTACCCGCCAGTGTTTTCTGCTGGAGTCCGGTCGACGATTACCCGCTACCACCAGCGCGGCCGGCTGAAGCGCCGCTGATCTTCGGCTCGTTCAACAACGTGATGAAGTTGTCACCGCGCACGATCAGCCTCTGGAGCGCGCTGCTGCGAGACTTACCCGAGGCACGTTTACTGCTCAAAGCTCCGTCGCTGAGCGAGCCCTCGGTGGTCGAGCGCTTCACCGGCCTGTTCACAACCCACGGAATCAGCGCGGATCGCCTGCGATTCGAAGGGCCCCAGGAGCTCAGCCAGATGATGCAGCGCTACGGGGCGATCGACATCGCCCTGGACCCAACGCCCTACAACGGCGGGACCACCAGCCTGCAGGCCCTGTGGATGGGCGTACCCCTGATCACCCTGCAGGGGGGGAACTTCGTCAGCCGCATGGGCACCAGCTTCCTCACCACCCTCGGACGGCCCGAGTGGATCGCCCGCGATGAAGGCGACTACCGCCGCATCGCCCGCGAGCTGGCGGCACAGCGCGAAGACCTCCGAGCCAACCGAGCAAGCCTGCGGCTGCAGATGGCAACCAGTGGCCTCTCTGATCTCGAGAGGTATGCCAGCAACGTCCAGGCCCTATGGCGACGGATGTGGCAGCACCACTGCAGTAAGCAGAGGGAGCGCATCCTGGCAGCCCAGGTTTGACGCTGAAGTCCAGGCAGCGCGAGGAACTGGCTAAGCAGCGTTGCCGAAAGCGACAGCAATGGCCATCATCAGACAGGACGAACAGCGCCATGGCGATCAGCACACCATCCCTGGAGATCACCAGCTCGCGCCAGCTGCCGGAGTGGATGGCCGAGCAGCAGCTGTCATTCGCACTCACCACGTATCAAATCGGCAAGCTGTTTGCGATTGGCCTTCGCAGCAACAACGAACTATCCATTTTTGAGCGCACCTTCAGCCGCTGCATGGGCCTTTGCGACAGCGGCAATAGCAATGGCTTTTACCTCAGCAGCTTATATCAGATCTGGCGATTTGAAAACAGCCTAGGAGCCAACGAAAGCGCCAGCGAATACGATCGCGTTTACATCCCACAGGCAAGCTTTACAACCGGAGACTGCGATATCCACGACATCGCTGTGGATCAGACCGGCCAGCTGATCATGGTGAATACCCTGTTCTCCTGCCTGGCCACCACGAGCGAAACCCACAGCTTCCGCCCACTCTGGAAACCCACCTTTATCAGCCGGTTAGCCGCGGAAGACCGCTGCCATCTCAATGGCCTGGCGATGCGCGATGGTGAACCGGCTTTCGTCACGGCTGTGAGCAACTCCGATGCCGCCGATGGCTGGCGTGAGCACCGCAGCAATGGAGGCATCCTGATCGATGTCAAAACCAATGAAATCGTGGCATCGGGTCTATCAATGCCGCACTCCCCCCGCTGGTACCGCGACAGGTTGTGGATCTGCAATTCCGGAACGGGTGAATTCGGCAGCATGGATCTGGCTATAGGTCAATTCGAACCACTCTGCTTCTGTGCGGGCTACCTCCGGGGCGTGGCATTCCATGGGGACTACGCCATCCTCGGAACATCCAAACCACGCCACAACCGCACCTTTTCTGGCCTGCCCTTGGATGAGGCTCTCAGCCAACGCAATGTCGAAGCCCGGTGTGGAATCCAGATCGTCGATCTGCGCAATGGCGACGCCGTGCATTGGCTGCGTTTTGAGGGATTGGTTGACGAGCTGTTTGATGTGATCACCCTGCCAGGCGTACGGACACCCTCTCTGATTGGCATCATCAGTGACGAGATCCGGCGCCTGATCTCGATTGAAGAACAGCCAGCCTGAGCACAGAGGCATCAACCGGCCAAGCTGTCGCCATGGGCACACAACAGCACAGGCAGCACCCCCCCGCAACAGGCCGTCGCCGATGGCCGCCCAATAGCACAAGTTATCAGCATGTCTTTTGTGAGCGGTCAAGCGAGATTGCCACCCGCAGCCAGCGCGAAAGAAGCACGAGGAGTGCAAAGTGCAGAGAAGAACAAAAGCCTGCAATCACACAAGATAGCCGCAGCCCCAAGGCCAAAATCCCACATTTAAATGATCCAGGATTAGCAGACATGCACACAGGCAAGCCATTACGCTGTGCGGGCATCAGCATGGTTCGCAACGAAGCCGACATCATCGAATGGTGGGCTCGCTATAATCTTCGCTGCCTAGATAGCCTGCACATTGCAGACCATCATTCATGCGACAATACGGTTGAAATCTTGCGATCACTTCAAAGTGAAGGATTACCCATATTCATTCAGAGCTTTGAGGATGTCCGCCATCTTCAAACAGAGGCGATGCACCAGCTGGCATTGCCCTTGGCAGCTGGCGGTCAGGCAGACTTCTTGGTGCCTCTCGACGCCGATGAACTCCTGGCAGTTGATCGCGATGGGCTACATCGGGCGCTACGAAACCTGCCAGCCGGCACGGCAGGAGCCATGCCATGGCGCACATATTTGCCGAAGGAATTGGATGCCGAAGCATGCTATTTTCGACGTTGCACATCATACCGAAGCAAAGAACTGGAGTCGCTGTGTAAGCTGATTGTGCCCGCTTCGATCTACAATGAGCAGACCCGATGGGGAGCGGGCAATCATTCCTTCTACAATCTCCATTCCGGAGAGATGGCCTCAGCAGTGCACTTGGGATTTGTGCTAGCACATTATCCCGTGAGGGATTTAGAGCAGCTGCAACGCAAGATTTTTACTGGCGCAATGGCCAGTCGCCTCAAGCAGCATCGTCATCCCGGAGAAAGCTGGCACTGGCTGCAGCTTGAGGCCTACCTAGAGCAACACCTCCGCGATGGCACCACGCCGGATCTCGGCCATATTGCCACTTCCTATTCGTATTCCAGCGTCAGCTTAAGGAGCTCCCAGGAAATACACACAGGGGGGATAGATCCATACCCAGAGATTCAATGCATCTATGAAGCAAAGCCCTTGAACCTAGAGCAGGTCCAGGCATATATTTCAGAATTGCGCGGGCTCTACGCGAAACAACTGGAAACGGCCGGATACGCGCAGTTCAATGCCGGCAACCAAGCCTATGGGAACAAGGCATTTAGCCTGGCATGCCAATACTACAGCGATGCAATCTTCCTGAACTCTTCATTACACTTGGCCCACCTGGGAAGAGCCAGAAGCCTTGCCCGCCTTGGCCAACATCAAGAAGCATGTGAAGAGTTCAAGCAGTTATTGCAGAGCCAGCCCAATAACTATAGCGGCTTACTTGAATATGGTCATGCACTGCGCAAGCTGCGCAGAAGAGATGAGGCAGCAGCAGCCTATCTGAAAGCAATTTCGGTGGCACCGAACCGCTTTGAAGCGCACCTCGGCCTGGGTCGCCTCCTACAAGAACAGGGCAACCTACAAGCTGGCCAACTGCATTATCAACGTGCCATCCAGGCCGCTTTTGCATCAGATCAGTCTGGCCACCAGAGCAACACCAACCTGGATCTTGTCAAAAACAAGATACGCGAATATCAGCTGGAAATAGGCTCAGCGCAGAGAGGCCAGCAGGAACCCAGAAACGAGTGATCCTCATTCATACAAAGCAGATGCACGCCACACAGATTCACGGCCTTAAC
The DNA here is from genome assembly GCA_041158125.1 of Cyanobacteriota bacterium. Taxonomy (GTDB): domain Bacteria; phylum Cyanobacteriota; class Cyanobacteriia; order PCC-6307; family Cyanobiaceae; genus Vulcanococcus. Next base: position 533 of record JBEBCC010000053.1, on the reverse strand, counting down.
TGGGCCAATGGATGGCATCGGCACGTTAGTGGCAGAGTTGATCACCTGGCCAGTGCCCAGCTACACCAACAGGAAGCAACGCAGCGAATCCATGAAGCATAATCCAAATCATTCACCGGTAGTAGTACTCCATCTGCAGCTGAGTCGGGTCAACTGCAGCAAGGAACGCTGGCCGCTCAGGATCAAGAAGCAGGCGAGCAAGAAGATCAACTACTCAGGTCATCAGTAGCCGCGGCGCAGCCTGCAGCCACCAGCACCTTGACAGTCAGCTGGGTAGCCGTCTCCAGGCAGATCAACCCGTGTGGACTATCAGCCGCTGTTGAGCCTATGATTAGTTCGAAGGAAGCTACAGCGACCGTGGAACATAGCTTACTGGCACTGCTGGCTAGCGTGGTGTCCTCTGCGCAGCACTGGCTTGATCTGTTGCAGGGCGTCTACGGGGAGAGCTTTGCGCCAGGCGAGGCGGAGCGAATTCGCCAGCGTTGGCTGGCGGCAGATTGGGGGTTCGAGATCCAGTGGGTCGGCGAGCAGGA
>JBEBCC010000052.1:0-18133 GCA_041158125.1 Cyanobacteriota bacterium | reverse complement strand
GAAGTCCTTGGGAAGGAACCCGCGGATGGTGCGGGCCTTGGTGGGGCTCTCGACGATGACGAGGGTGTGCGCCACAGGCAGGCGGTGAACCGCTTCCCTCTTTATCGCACCGGCGGTCAAGGCCGCGTGGCCGGGGGGCTGCAACAGGCCGACCAAACCCCAGCGCCAACGCGGCTACAGTCCAGCCCGACAGGCCACTCCTCTCCGCTGTGATCTCTCTTCTGGCGGCCGCCGCCTCAGACTCGGCCGGCCCAGCGCTGAGCGCCGTCGGCGCGATCACCAGCCTGCAGCTCAACGCGGCCGCCATCGCTCCCGAAGGCGCCGTGCTGCTGGCGATGATCGCCTGCCTGCTGGTGGACCTGGCCGGCGAGAAAGCAGCCAGCCGCTGGGTGCCCTGGTTCTCCTACCTGGGCCTGGGCAGCGCCCTGGTGCTGCTGGCCCTGCAGTGGGACGCGGCGCCGCTGATGCCCTCGTTCCTCGGCGCTTTCCTCGCCGACAACCTGGCCATTGCCTTCCGGGCCGTGGTGGCCGCCTCCACCCTGCTGTCGCTGCTGATCAGCTGGCGCTACGTGGAGCGGGCTGGCACACCGGTGGGTGAATACGCGGCGATCCTGCTGGCCGCCACACTCGGGGCGATGCTGCTGTGCGGCTCCACCGACCTGGTCAGCATCTTTGTGTCACTGGAAACCCTGTCGGTGGCCAGCTATCTGCTGTCGGGCTACATGAAGCGCGATGCCCGCAGCTCGGAAGCGGCCCTGAAATATCTGCTGGTGGGCTCGGCCGCGGCGGCCGTGTTCCTCTACGGCGCCTCGCTGCTCTACGGCCTCACCGGCGGCAGCACCGGCCTCGATGCCGTGGCCCTGGCCCTGCAGAGCAGTGCTGCTCCGGTGGCAGCCCTGTCGCTGGTGTTCGTGCTGGCCACGGTGGCCTTCAAGATTGCCGCCGTGCCCTTCCACCAGTGGACCCCGGACGTCTATGAGGGCTCGCCCACGCCGGTCGTGGCATTCCTGTCGGTGGGCTCCAAGGCTGCAGGCTTCGCCCTGGCTCTGCGCATCCTGGTGGGCTGCTTCGAGCCGTTCGAGGCGCAGTGGAAGCTGCTGTTCACCGTGCTGGCGATCCTGAGCATGGTGCTGGGCAACGTGGTGGCCCTGGCCCAGACCTCGATGAAGCGCATGCTGGCCTACAGCTCGATCGGCCAGGCGGGCTTCGTGATGATCGGCCTGGTCTGTGGCACTGAAGACGGTTATGCCGCCATGGTGCTCTATATGGCGGCCTACCTGTTCATGAACCTGGGTGCGTTTGCCTGCATCATTCTGTTCTCGCTGCGCACCGGCAGTGACCGCATCTCCGACTACGCCGGCCTGTACCAGAAGGATCCACTGATCACCCTTGGGCTCAGTCTCTGCCTGCTCTCCCTCGGTGGCATTCCGCCGATGCTGGGCTTCTTCGGCAAGATCTACCTCTTCTTCGCCGGCTGGGCTGATCACCAGTATCTGCTCGTTGTGGTGGGCCTGCTCACCTCAGTGATCTCGATCTATTACTACATCTCGGTGATCAAGATGATGGTGGTGAAGGAGCCGCAGGAAGCTTCTGATGTGGTGAAGGCCTATCCGGCTGTGAGTTGGAACGTGGCCGGCCTGCCGCCCCTGCGCGCGGCGCTTGTGTCCTGCGTGGTGGTGACCGCAGTGGGCGGCATCCTCTCCAACCCCCTCTTCACCTGGGCCAGCGGTGCCGTCAGCGGCACCCCGATGCTGCAGAAGGCCCTGGCATTCACCGCCACGGCCACCGCGATCGCCGCCTCCGCCACCCCGGTGGGCTGAATTGGCTGCCTCTCCGCTGGTCGCCGGTTCAGGAAGCAGCTCCGCCGCGCCAACACAGCTGGTGGCTGAGCTTGAGCATGTCCGCAAGGTCTACGGCCACGGCGAAGCCGAGGTGGTGGCCCTGAGCGATCTGAGCCTGCGCGTCTACCAGGGCGAGTACCTGGCGGTGATGGGCACCTCCGGCTCCGGCAAGAGCACAGCGATGAACATCATCGGCTGCCTGGACCGCCCCAGCAGCGGCAGCTACCGGCTGAACGACACCGCCGTGGAGCAGCTCAGCGACGACCAACTGGCGGATCTGCGCAACCGCGAACTGGGGTTCGTGTTTCAGCAGTTCCATCTGCTGCAGGAGCTCACCGCCCTTGAGAACGTGATGCTGCCGATGGTTTACGCCGGTGTGCCGGCGGCGACGCGGCGCCAGCGGGCCGTGGCGGCTCTGGAGCGAGTCGGGCTGGGCGCGCGGCTTCACAACCGCCCCAATCAGCTTTCCGGCGGCCAGCAGCAGCGGGTTGCGGTGGCTCGGGCCATCATCAATCAGCCCAAACTGCTGCTGGCGGATGAACCCACCGGCGCCCTCGATTCCCGCACCACCAACGAGGTGCTGGATCTATTCGATGAACTGCACCGCGACCAGGGAATGACGATCCTGCTGGTGACCCACGAAAACCATGTGGCCGATCGAGCCGAGCGGGTGGTGCATTTCCACGATGGCCGCCTGGTGGAGAGCGGCGCCGGCTCCCAGATCTAGCTGCGCGGTCGCTCCAGTCTGGCCAGGAGCTGGGCCATCAGCACCGCGATCGCATCGTTGCCGCGCAGCGCTGAGCCCGGGTCGAGTTCGCCGGGATCCATGGCCACCCAGCCCCCGTCACCGGGCACGCGCACCTCGAAATGGAGATGCGGCCCAGTGCTGAGGCCGGTGCTGCCGACCCGACCGACCACCTCCCCCTGGCGCACCCACTCGCCCGCCTTGACGTAGAGCTCCGAAAGGTGGCCGTAGAGGGTGCGGCGCAGGGGCCGCTGGTGCTCAATCTCCACCGCCAGGCCATAACCACCGGCCAGGCCACTGCTCACCACCCGACCCGACAGGGCCGCCACCACCGGGGTGCCCTCCGGGGCGGCGAGGTCTTCACCGGCATGCAGCCGCCAGATCCCCAGCAGCGGGTGCAGGCGCCAACCGAAGCCACTGCTGGGCGCAGCCTGGCCGAGGATCGGCAGCAACAGCCGGCGGTTGCCGTTACCGGCCAACGGTGCCGGCCGTGGGGTCACGCGAAAAACGCTGGCCAGATTGAAACTGCCGCCATCGCCGGCCAGCAGGGCCGACACCGGCACAGTCAGCGGCGGCAGGGGCTGGCCATCGGCGCCAAGGCGACCGGAGCCATCGGGACCATCCGCTGCCATTCCCGCCGCCGGCCGGCGGCCCCAGCGCAGCGTGAGCCGGCCGCTGCATTCCTGCCTGGACAGGGCGCCGCTGCTGCAGGCGCGCCGCAGGGCCTCAGGGTCACTCAGCTGCGGGATTCCGCCGCGCCGGGCTGCGCGCTCCCCCTCGGTGACCACGCCTTGACGCACCAATGCATCGAGGGATTGATCAAACGGCTGGGCTGACTGGGATGCACGGGGCCCCGTGAGGCCTGAGGGCAGGGCGGGATCCGCCACCGACACCGGTGCCACTGGCAGGCTCGGCTCCGGCGGGGCATCGGGTCGCAGCTGCGCCCAGGCCAGACCCCCACCCAGCAGACAGGCGGCCGCCGGCAGCACGCTCAGCACAGAACAGCGAGGCAGCACGGGCCGCGACATGCGGTAAGCACCTCAGTTTAGAAATCTCGCCGCAGCTCCACCAGCTGCTCGTCGCGGCGCAGGCGCAGAGCGCCATCCTGCGTCAGACCGGCCACCTGCCAAAGCTGCCCCTCGTGCCGTTGGGGCTGATCCCGCCAGAGCCGGGCCTCCGCCTGACGGCGCACCAGTTCGGGCTGGCCGGACGCCGCCACGGCCCAATCCAGGCCGCGCAGCACCAGGGCCGCCAACCGATCGGGCCGGGCGCAGGGATGGGGAGCCCGCGCATGGCGAGAGGATCGCGCCAGGGCCCGGCGGAGGGTGATCGCACCGGGCGGCACGGGGTTGAGGCCGTTGATGCCCACACCGACCCGGCAGCCCAGCAGCCGGCCACCACGCCAGCGCAACCGCGGCAGGATCCCGGCCAACTTGCGGCCATCAAGCAGCAGATCATTCGGCCACTTGATCTGAGGGCGCAGTCCCAGAGCCTCCAGCTGCAGAGCCAACCCGAGGCTGATGGCCAGGGCGGGGGCCGCCATTGCGGGCCGGTCAACCGGCCCATCAGCGCAGGCTGCGGCCGGATCGTGCCAGGGCAGCGCCGCACTGAGCCAGACACCACCGGCGGGCGACTGCCAGACACGTCCCCTCTGGCCATGGCCGCGCGTCTGGCGGCGGGCGATCAGGGCCAGTGGCGCCCGGGCACCAGCCGCCAGGCGGCGATCGAGCTCGGTTTCACTGCTGGCGCACACAGGCAGCCAGAGCAGCCGCCAGGGGAGGGGTGGTGCTGGTTCAGAGCCCGGCAGCCGCTGGCGCCGGGCGGCGGCGATGGCGGCGGTGCTCACAGCTGCGCCAGCCAGCGGCCGATGCGGGCGGCACCGGCCTCCAGTTGTTCAAGCGGATGAACCAACGCCAACCGGACCGCGCCCTCGCCGGCCGCACCAAAGCCGTTGCCAGGGGTGAGGCAGACGCCGGTGGCCGCCAGCAGCTCGGCGCAGAAGGCTTCCGAATCCAGGCCTCGGGCCTGGGCAGCCGGCGGCAGCGGCAGCCACAGGTAAAGCGCCATCGAGGGCAGAGGCACCGACCAACCGCTGCCGGCGAGAGCAGCCGCCAACCGGTCGCGGCGTTCGCGGTACACCGGTAGCAAGCGCCCTGGCCAGTCCGGCACCTGCTCCAGGGCGGCGATCGCACCGGCCTGGAGCGCCAGCGACTGGTTGAAATCCACCACCCCCTTGAGCTGCCGCAGGGCGGTGATCAACGGCTCGGCACCGATGGCGAAGGCGAGGCGATACCCCCCCAGGCACCACCCCTTGGAGAAGGAGAAGAACTCGATGCCGCACTGGCGCCAGAGGGGGCTGCGCAGCAGGGCCGGCGCCTCACCATCGAGGGCCAGATCGACGTAGGGATTGTCGTGGGCGAAGACGAGGCCATGACGCACAGCCCGTTCAGCGGCGGCCTCGATCCAGGCCTGCTCACCCGTGGTGGCGGTGGGATTGTGGGGAAAACCCAGCACCATCAGGCGCAGGGCCTGCCACTGGCTGTCGCTGACCTGATCGAAATCGGGGGCATAGCCGCGAGCCGGATCGAGCCGAAGGAACCGGGGCTGGGCCGAGGCCAGATGGAGACCGCCCAGATGGGAGGGGTAGTAGGGGTCCAGCAGCAGCGCCTGATCACCCGGATTCAGCACCGCCAGCGGCAGATGGGCCGTGCCCTCCTGGGAGCCGAGCAGCAGCAGCACCTCCCGCTCCGGATCAACGGCGACACCAAAGCGGCGCTGCGCCCAGACGGCCACCGCTTCGCGCAGGGGAAGAGTTCCGCCATGCAGGCAGTAGGAAGCGCTCTCCGGGTGTCCGATCCGCTCACGGATCGCGGCGAGCACCGGCTCCGGTGGTTGCAGGTCGGTGGAGCCGAGCGAGAGGTCGAGCAGCGGCGACAAGCCCTGAGCCGCAGCACTGGCCCGGTAGGCGCGCTTGCGCTGGTCGTTGCGGGCGAAGACACCGCTACCAAGCCGCTGCACCCGCTGCGAGAGCTGGAAAGGGGATGAAGCAGCTGGGGCAGAGGCCGGCTCGGCGCCGAGGCCCGACTCAGAGATGGGCATCCAGGAACGCCTTCAGCTGCGATTTAGCCATCGCCCCTTCATGACGGGCGACTTCCGCACCGTTGCGGAACAGGATCAGGGTCGGCAAACCCTGAATCTGCAGACGGTCGCGGGTGGCGGGGTTGGGATCAGCCTCGAGCTTGCCCACCAGCAGGAGCCCTTCAAACTCTGCTGCGGCCCAGTCCATCAGTGGCGCCATCAACCGGCAGGGCCCGCACCAGGACGCCCAGACATCGACGAGCACCAGGCTGTCCGCCTCGATGACCTCCGCCTGGAAATTGGCATCGGTGAGATGGGCAACGGTCACGACGGCGCTGGGATCGCAGGAGGCGATTGTATGGATCCGTTGATGGACCAGGCGGGCGGAGGCCAGCGGCTCGGGCCGATGCGGCGCTCTGTTCAGAGCTTGTCGATCGAGCGGCGCAGCTCCTCCAGCTCCGCATCCACGGCCTGCACCTGCACCGGCTGCACGGGTACCGCGCCTGCTGCCGGCAGGCTGCCGGCCACCGGGGTGCCGGCGAGGCGCCCCTTGAGGGCCGCCAGCTCGTCCTCCACCTCAGGTGCTCCCTCCAGGGCCGCGAACTGGCTCTCGAGATCAGCCCCGGCGAGCTCAGCGGCGGCCTGGCTGCGGGCCTCCAGCGCCTGCACCTTCTCCTCCATCTGTTCGAAGGCAGCCATCGAAGAGTTGGTGCCAAGGCTGCCAACGGCGCTCTGCAGCTGCTCCTGGGCCTGGGCCGCCTGGGCGCGGGCCTTGAGCATCTCCTTCTTGGTGCGGGCCTCGGCGATCTTGCTTTCGAGCTGCACCAGGCTCTTTTTGAGCTGCTCCACCTGGCCGGCCTGACTCTGCAGCTGGGTGCGCAGGGCGGTGGCGGTATCGGTGCAGGTCTTGCGGCGGCTGAGGGCTTCGCGAGCCAGATCCTCCTCATTTTTCTTGAGGGCCAACTCAGCGCGCTCGTACCAGGTGGCGGCCTGGGCCTCGGCCTGCTCGGCCTGGTTCTGGATGCGCTTCTGGCTGGCGATGGCCGTGGCCACGGCCTGGCGCAGCTTCACCAGGTCGGCCTGCATGTCCGCCACCGACTGATCGAGAATCTTGGCGGGATCCTCAACCCGGCTCAGGGCCGCATTGGCATTGGCGCGGACCAGGCGGCCGAGCCGATCGAAGAAGCCCATGGATCAGGGGAGCGGGGCAGGGCCTGAGGCTAACCAGCTCGGCCGCGTTCAGGCAGCGAGATTGCCGCACATCGCCTACGGTTCAACCACACCCCGAACCGGCAGCGAGCTCCAGCCGCCTCGACCGCTGTGCTGACACCGCTCGACCAACCCCGCTCTGCCGACACAGCCCTGACCACACCCCACGGCTGAGATCGCACCGCTGAGTTCACACCGCTCTGATCACACAGTTGAGTTCACCCTGTTGGGTTCACCCTGTTGAGATCCCATGGCTGACCCCGCGCACCTGCAACAGCGGGTGTGCCCCAGCTGAGCTTCGCCGGACTGCAGCCATGGTGCTGCCGCCCAGGCTCCGCCCACCGCAGTGACACACGATGGCCATTGCCCCCCGCAACCAGAGCCGCCGCCAGGGGAACGTCACCCTGCTGCTGCCACCGCCCCGTCCGCCCGCCCAGGGGTTGGCATCGCTGCTGGAGCAGCTGCAGCGCCACTGGCGGAGCGACGGACACCTGGCGGCCCTCTGGCAGGCCTGGCCGCGCATTGCCGGCCCGGACCTGGCCCAGCACTGCCGACCGCTGCGCCTGCAGGGGCGGCGGCTGACGGTGGGCGCCAGCAATCCACAGTGGCTGCAGGCCCTGCGCTTCAACCGCCACCAGCTGCTGGGCAGCCTGCGGGCGGCCGGCTTCAACGTTCAGGAGATCCAGGTCCAGCAGCACCATGCCCCGGAGCTGCCGCCCCCCGGCTCGGTTCAGGAGGCGGCCGACTGGAGCCATCACCCCAGCCGAGTCGACATCCACGGACTTGCCACCTGTCCAGGGTGCCGGCGACCATCTCCGGCCGGAGAGCTGCAGCGCTGGGGGCATTGCAGCTTCTGCCAGCGGGAGCGCATGGATGATCAACACAACCGCTGAACAGCAGCCCTGCGACGGGCGCTGGTCTCAGTAGCGCTCCGGCCGGGGGCGCTGCCAGTCGGGGCCCACAACGCCGATCGCCCGCAAACCCTCGGCGCGACGCTGCAGATCACTGCGTTGCACCCGCCAGAGGCGATAGAGACCACGTTGCTCCAGCAGCTGATGGGGAAGCCCGCGCCAGTGGAGCAGAGCAGCGGTGTTGCCGTCTATCACCAGCAGCAGGGTGTGATCAGCCGGGGGCGTGGGCAGCAGACCGTCTCGGCGCTCGCGCTGGAGGCGATCGCTGAGGTTGATCGGCCCATTGGGCTGAATGCCCTCGTAGAGCACCACCTGGCCGCTGTAGTAGTGCAGCGACGGCTTGAGAACACCCACCATCGCCAGAGGTTCGGCGGGGCGCCGCTGCCGAACCACCGCCGCGGCCACCTGGCGCACCGGCAACTGCCGCAGGCGATCGCCCAGCTCCACCAGCGGCTGCAGCGCCGTAAGCACGAACAACACGAGCGGCAGCTGCTGCGCCAACAGCCAGAACGACCGCCAACGGGGCGGGCCCCAGCGCAGGAGGCAGCCGAGCAGCAAGGCCAGGGCGAAGCAGCCGGCGGCCCGCAGCACGGCGCCACTGACCAGGATCTCCGCTGGCAGGCTGGGCAACTCAGGCTCGCGGATCTGCGGAATCCAGAGCGGTGAGATCGACAGAGCAGCACTGAACAGCGCCACAAGAGCCAGGGTGGCCATCGGCACCGGGCCACCGGCACGACGGCGCAGCGCGGCAGGATCGTGGGCACTGCAGGCGATCAACAGGCCAGCGGCCGGAGTCGCCGGAATCCAGTAACTCGGCAGTTTGGTGGCCGCAAGGGTGAAGAACAGCAGCACCGCCAGCAACCAGCAGGCTGCGAACAGTGGCAACGACTGTGCCGGCGGCTGCGCCCCCCGGGGCTGCCGCAGGGCGGCCACCAGGCCAGCCAGCAGCAGAGGGGTGAACGGCAGGGATGCCACCACCAGCACCGGCAGAAAGAACCACCACGGCTGGAGATGGTTGTTCACCACGGCGGTGAACCGCTGCACATTGTGATAGCCGAAGAAGCTGTCCCAGAAGCGTTGGCCCTCCACCAGCAGCTCCAGCCCATACCAAGGCAGGGCAACTGCGGCGGTGATCAGCAGACCCGGCAGTGGCCGCAGGCAACGCCGAAGCGCAGTGCCATCCGCCTGCCGCCAGGCGAATAAGACCAGGCTGAGGGCGGCCAGCACCAGCGCAACCGGCCCCTTGGTCAACACCGCCAGGCCGAGCACCAACCAGGCCAGCCACCAGCGGCGACCACCGCCGGCGTAGCAGCGCCAGAACAGCAGCAACGCCGACGAGAGCATCGCGCTGAACAGGGCATCGCTGACGGCGATGCGACTCCAGAGCAGCACCAGGGGCGACAGCGCAAAGGCCAGAGCGGCCACCAGGGCGGTGAGGCGTCGCGGCCGCGGCCCCTGGGGCCAGCGCAGCAGGGTGGAGGCCAGCATCAGCATCATCCCGGTGCTGGCGAGTGCTGAGGGCAACCGGGCTGCCCAGGTGCCCAGGGGGTCCCAGCGCGCCTGCCCCGGCAGCAGGTAGCCCAGGCCCATCAGCCAGTAAACGAGTGGCGGCTTGTCGTAGCGCGGCAGGCCATTGACCCGGGGTGTGAGCCAGTCGCCGGTGGAGGCCATGGCGCGCGCCGCAGCGGCGAACAGTGGCGGCGTTTCATCCACCAGCCCCGTTGCACCGAGGCGCCAGATGAACAGCGCCAGGGCCAGCAGTGACACCGCCAGCAGCAACCAGCCATCGCCAGGCTGCGGCCGCGGTGGAGCTGGCGGCGGCACCGGCGTGGTTGCGGCTGACGAGCCGGCGCGGCGGGCGACAGGAGAGAACACCCGAGCAATCAGCCGAGGCTGCGACCCTATCGCCCGAGGCCCGCCTGGAGCCAGGCCTCGATGCGTGCCGCCAACACCGCCCGGGAGGCATGGGCTTCGGCCCAGCGGCGACAGCTCTGCCGATCGATGCGCTCGGCCTGGTGCACAGCGGCGGCCAGGGCGGCGACATCATCGGGCTCCACCAAAACCCCGTTCTGCCCCGGCTGCACCAATTCCCCGGGACCGCCGCGGCGATAGGCCACCACCGGCACGCCACAGGCCATGGCTTCGACCACGACATTGCCGTAGGCCTCATTCCATTTCGGCGTGTTGAGCAACACGCGGCAGGGCCCCAGCTGAGCCTGCAATGCACTGGTGGGCAGAAAGCCACGCCAATCGATGGTGCCGGCGGGCACGCTGGCCTCCACCGCCGCCGCGTAGGCGGGATCCTCCATCAGGCCCCACACGGCCAGCCGCTGGCCCAGCAGAGCCGCCGCTGCCGCCGCATCCTCCAGCCCCTTCTCGGGCGCCACCCGCCCAACCCAGCCGAGCAGCGGGCCCGGCTGGGCGCAGAAGCGATAGGACTGGAGATCAAAACCATTGCCCACGACCACCGGCGGCTGCGACAGATCGAAATCGCGGGCCTGAGCGAGGCTGTGAAAGGCAAGCCGGCGCTGATCCCACGCGGCCACCTCAGCGATGACGCGATCGATCGCCTCATTCACCGAACCCATGCTGACCAGATGGAAGATCGGCAAGGGTGCTGTGGGGGTGAGCCAGAAAGGCAGCCAGTCGTAGGCGAGATTGATCACCGCCTCAAAGCCGGCAGCCGGGGCTTCGGCGAGCACGCGGCGCCAGAGGTGGGTGAGCAGTGCATCAGCCGGCAGGGTGACGGGAGCCTCGCGCTGCTCGTGCTGACAACTGCGCTGCGGCGTACCGCCGCAGGTCCAGAGCACAGCGGCGGCGCAGGCGGGATCAAGAACCGAACCAGCAGCCGCCAGGACCGTGACCCGATGACCGCGCTCCAGCAGCCCCGCCACCAGGCCGGTCAGGGTGAGTTCAACACCACCGCCACGGCCGCTGCCCAGCGGCCCGAGCGCGGTGGCCACCACCAGGAGCTTCATGGACCCACCTCGGCGGTCACAATCACCGCCGCAGGTGCGGCCCCGCTCGGATGCCAGAGGCGAGCACGGCGGTTGATCAGCAGCACACTGAGCAGCGCCAGGGCGACACCGCCCCACTGCAGCGGTCGCAGGCCCTCCCCCAGCAGGGCCACACCGCAGAGCAGCGCGAACACCGGCGTGAGGAACGTCAGCGACGTGAAGCTGGTGAGATCGCCGCTACTGGCGAACCAGAAGAACAGGCCATAGGCCAGGGCGCTGCCCAGCAGGGCGGCATAGGCCATCAGGGCCCAGTCCAATCCATTCCAGACAGGCCAGAAGGAACAGGCCTGGGGATCCAGCAGCGAGGCAAGCAGCGAGGCCAGCAACAGCGGAACGGCCCCCAGCAGCATGTGCCAACCGGTCACGGCCAGGGGATCGCTGTGGCGGCAGGCGTAACGACTGATCACGGTGCCAAGGGCCATCGCCAGGGCAGCGGCGAGCATCCACAGCTCACCATGGCTCCAGGGGCGTTCGGCCAGGGCGGCCGGCCCCATCAGCCACCAGTGGCGCAGCACCGGTAGCGGCAGGCCCAGGCAGAGGATGCCGAGCAGTCCGAGCAGCAGGCCGAACCAGCCCACTGGATTGATCGCCTCGCCGAAGAGGGTGCGGGCCAGCAACGCCACCGCCAGGGGCTGAGAATCGATCAGCACCGAGCCGAGGCCGGCGCCGGTGGAGCCGAGGCCCCGGGCGAGCAGGCCCTGGAAGGCCGTGGCATCGACCAGTGTGAACAGCCCAAGCCAGAACCAGTCGCGCCGATCCACCTGCCAGCCGCCGCGCCAGAACCGCGCCGCCAGCAACAGCACCAGCCCTGCCGGCAGCAGGCGCAGCCAGGCGAGGGTGAGGGGTCCGGCGCCCACCAGCAGCGGTTTCATCGCCGCCATCGCCGTGCCCCAGAGGGCGAAGGGCAGCAGCATCAGGAGCCAGCGCAGGGGCATGGGTCGAGCCGGCTTGGCCCACCTTTTTAAGATCCAGCCATTCATCACTGCTTCGATGGCCTGGCCCTGGCGCCGTAAGTCCCGCCGCAAGCTGGCGCGCATCGCCATCGAGGGGCCGATCATGGGGAGCACGCGGGAGCGGGTTCTCAAAGCGCTGCGCCAGGTGGAGCAGCGTGAATTCCCGGCCCTGCTGCTCCGGATCGACAGCCCCGGCGGCACCGTGGGCGACAGCCAGGAGATCCATGCGGCCCTGCGGCGCCTGCGGGAGCGGGGCTGCCATGTCGTGGCCAGCTTCGGCAACATCTCGGCCTCCGGCGGCGTGTATGTCGGCGTGGCCGCCGAGAAGATCGTGGCCAATGCGGGCACCATCACCGGTTCGATCGGTGTGATCCTGCGCGGCAACAACCTGTCGCGGCTGCTGGAGCGGCTCGGCATCCAGTTCGAGACGGTGAAAAGCGGGCTGTACAAGGACATTCTCTCGCCGGATCGAGCCCTCAGCGACGACGAGCGAGCGCTGCTGCAGAGCCTGATCGATTCGAGCTACGGGCAGTTCGTGGCGGCGGTGGCGGCAGGGCGCAACCTGCCGGAAGACACGGTGCGCCGCTTTGCGGACGGCCGGGTGTTCAGCGGTGCCCAGGCCCGCGAGCTCGGCCTGGTGGATGAACTGGGTGACGAGGAACGGGCCCGGGAGCTGGCCTGCGAACTGGCCGGTCTCGATCTGGAGCGGACCCGCCCGATCTGCTTCGGCAAGCCGGCCCAACGCTTCGGCGGGCTGATTCCAGGGAAGGCACTGCTGGGGCGGATCCTCGAAGCCCTGACGCTGGAACTCGCCTGCAATGGCCAACCCCTGTGGCTGCATCGCCCATGACCGCCCTCCCCCAGCTGCGGGCCCTGCGCGGGGCCACCACCGCCAGCGCCAACACCACCGAGGCCATCGCCGAGGCGGTGACCGAACTGCTTGATGCGCTGGTGCAGCGCAACGGGCTGGATGGCGAGCAGGTGCTGTCGTTGACGTTCTCAGTGACGGCGGATCTGGACGCTTGCTTCCCGGCTGCCATCGCCAGGCGCCGGCCAGGCTGGGATGCGGTGGCCCTGCTCGACTGCCAGCAGATGGCGGTCGCGGGAGATCTACCGCGCTGCATCCGCCTGCTGGCCCATGCCTGGCTCAGAACGGATCAACCCGTGCGCCATGCCTACCTGCGCGAAGCAGCCAGGCTGCGGCCAGATCTGGCTGATCGCCGCAGCTGAAGCCGACTCCCCGGCGGCGCGCACCCTGCCAGCTGGGGGGCCGCCCACCGGCACACAGGCACATCGGGACCGCTGCCGAGAATGGCGACAGGCCAGTGATCCTCGGCCTCCTCACACACACCTCATGCCTTTCCATCGCACTGCTGCCGCCGGCACCGCCGTGGCCGCAGCTCTCGGCCTGGCCGGCATCTGCACCGGCCTCTCTCCGCTGGTTTCCCCGCCTGAGGCCAGTGCCCAGGGCACACCTGGCCTGGTGGAGTTCCGCTGGGATAACACCAAGGACTACCGCAAGCTCTACTTCTTCATGACCGAGACCGCTCGGCTGAAGCGCTCGGAGTACTACCTGATCCTCAAACCGAAGGACCGCAAGACCGCCATTCTCAAGCTCAGCATTGGCATTCCCAAAAGCTTTGATGCGGAGATCAAGGCCAAGAACGTTCAGCTCTGCTACATGAAGGAGGGCGGCATGCTGTCGCGCACCCGCTGTGAGAAGCAGATCCCTGCCACGGTCGAAGTCTCCAATGACGGCAGCGCCGTCGAGATCTTCCCGGATACCCCGGTGCCAGTGGGCAAGACCATCGGCGTCTATCTGAATCTGTTCAATCCGTTCAACGCCGGCATGTACCAGTTCAATGCCCTGGCCCAGGCCCCTGGCGATGTGCCGATCTCCGGCTATCTGGGCAGCTGGCTGATCCAGATCGACCCACCCAGCAACTGATCCAGCCTGCCGCCGCAGCGCGCCTTCCCCCAAACCCACCAGCTGGTAAGTTGGCCAATCGACATTGAAGGCGCAGCCGAGACGGAGCCATGACCAAACGGACCCTCGAAGGAACCAGCCGCAAGCGCAAGCGGGTGTCCGGTTTCCGTGTACGCATGCGCAGCCACACCGGCCGCCGCGTGATCCGCACCCGTCGCAAGCGCGGCCGCGCCCGTCTGGCTGTCTGAGCGGCACCGGCTCCGCAGCAGCACACGTCACCACAGCGTCTGCAAGCCGAGCGACACCGAGGCGGATTCAGCTCTGAATCCGCACCGAATCTCAACCGGTGCTCCGCCGGTGACCATCGCCCCCATCACAGCCCCCGCAAGCCCTCAGTTCATGGTGCTCTCCCGGGATCAACGGCTGCGGGGGCGCTTTGTTTTTGATCGCCTGTATCAGAAAGGTCGGCGGCGGCACGGCACCTGGATGGTGCTGCGCAGCCTCAAGGCGGAACCAGAGTTGCTGCGGCCCGATCCCCGCGATCACCATCCCTGCAGCGATCGAGTTGCGGTGGTGGTGAGCAGCAAGGTGAGCAAACGGGCCGTGCAGCGCAACCGGCTGCGCCGCCTTCTGCACGAGCGGCTGCGACAGCTGCTGCAAGCCCATGCCGACCGAAGCAGCGGTCGCTGGCTGCTGATTTCCCTCAAGCCCGGCAGCGCCGAAGCGGATCCTCAGGTCCTGCTGGGAGAATGTTCCGAACTGCTTGCCAAGGAAGGGCTGATCCCATGAGCGCTGAGCCCCAGTCCCTCAAGCCGCCTGTGGCCCCGGGGGCCTCCGTGAATGAAGAGGTGTTCTACGCCGGTGGCCCGGCCCGCGGCGACCTGATCACCAACCTGCTGTTCGGCATCACCCTGATCGGCATCCCCTTCGCCGTGGCGGCCCTGGTGCGGGCCCTCTGGCTGCGGTTCCGCATCACCAGTCGCCGGGTTGAGGTGAGCGGCGGCTGGCTGGGTCGCGACCGCACCCAGGTGGTCTACAGCCAGATCCGCGAGGTGCGCTCCGCCCCCCGTGGCCTGGGCTTCTGGGGCGACATGGTGCTGGTGCTCAACGACGGCATGAAGCTGGAGATGCGCGCCGTGCCCAACTACAAGGAGGCTGAGGCCTACATCCAACAGCGCATGGGCGCCGGCGGCAAGGGCGCCACAGCCGCCGAGAAGCCAGGGTTCGGTGGCAAGGCCGCCGCCTGAGGCGCCCCGCCTGACACACTGACCCCACCAAACCCTTCCCTCAACACCACGACGCCGTGATCGGCTACATCTCCGACAACCTGCTGCTGCCGATCCTCGATTTCTTCTACGGATTGGTGCCCAGCTACGGCCTGGCGATCATCGCCCTCACGGTCGTGATCCGTCTGGCCCTGTTCCCGCTGAGCGCCGGATCGATCCGCAGCGCCCGCCGCATGCGCATCGCCCAGCCGGTGATGCAGAAGCGCCAGGCCGAGATCAAGGCCAAATACGCCAACAACCCCCAGAAGCAGCAGGAGGAGCTGGGCAAGCTGATGCAGGAATTCGGCAGCCCACTGTCGGGTTGTCTGCCGCTGCTGGTGCAGATGCCGATCCTGTTTGCCCTGTTCGCCACGCTGCGGGGGTCACCGTTCGCGGATGTGCCGTACACCCTCAACCTGAAGGTGCTGCCGGCCGAGCAGATCGCGGCGGTTGAGCCCAAGCCCTTCAACAGCCCCAGCCACTCGATCTTCGTCACCGCCACCAACCACGTGCCGGTGATCGCCAGCCTCGAAAAAGGCATCAAGCTGGGCGTGGGCGACACCGAGACGGTGAGCCTGCACACCAAGGACGGCGCCAGCTTCGCCTCCGTGCTCAGCGGTGTGGAGAACGGCGACAGCTTCACCCCCAGCTGGAGTGTCACCAAGGGTGATGGTGTGGTGAGTGTCGATCAGAACGGCACCATCCACGCCCTCGCCACCGGCGATGCGGTTGTGGAGGCCAGGATCCCGGGCCTGGCCGCCCGCAGCGGCTTCCTGTTCATCAAGGCCCTGGGCCAGGTGGGCTTCTACACCGATGGCGCCATCAACTGGGACATCGCCATCCTGGTGGCCGCCTTCGGCGCCAGCCTGTTCGCGAGCCAGATCCTCTCGGGCATGGGCATGCCCGCCAACCCGCAGCAGGCCACGGCCAACAAGATCACGCCCGTGATGATCACCGGCATGTTCCTGTTCTTCCCGCTGCCGGCAGGGGTGTTGCTCTACATGGTGATTGCCAACATCTTCCAGGCGGTGCAGACCTTCCTGCTGACCCGCGAGGCCTTGCCGGACAACCTGCAGGCCATCCTCGATCAACAGTTGGCGGCCGAAGCGAAAACAGTCACCGCGACCGTAAGTGGCAGCGAGCGGCTTCCCTTCGAACCAAAGGGCAAGAAGTGAACCCGATACCGCAGTCCGACCGCGAGGCTGCGGTCCATTCCCTCAGCGCCACGCACCCTTTGCCATGACCCGCGGCGACGATCTCAGCCCCATTCCCATCCAGGAGCTGAAGCTGCTGGCCGAAGGGCGTCGCTGGCAGGTCGATCAGCACCTCAGCGATCTGCAGAGCCTCACGCCCGTGCGCGGCAGCCTCAGCGCCCTGCATCGCGGCAACGTGCTGGAGCTGGAGGGTGAAGCCAGCACCATCGTCACCCTGTGCTGCGACCGCTGCCTGCAGCACTACAACCACCCCCTCAGCTTCCGCAGCCATGAACTGCTGTGGCTCGGCGAACAGGCCCGTCGAGCCGGCCTGGAGGCCGAGGTGTTACTCAGCGCCGAGGGCGACCGCAGCAGTCTGCTCGGGCTGGAAACCGATGAGCTCTGCGAGAGCATCGACCCGAGCGGCAGCTTCGAGCCGGAGCACTGGATGTTTGAGCAACTGCACCTGCAGCTGCCGCTGGTGAACCGCTGCGGCGCTGAATGCCCTGGCCCGCCTGCCGCCACTGGCAGCGGCCAGCAGCCGGTCGATCCGCGCTGGGCCGCCCTGCAACGGTTGCAGCAGCCGGACTGAACCCGCCGCTCTGCCGCCTCCTCTCAGCACCGCCGCCGCCATGAGCCAGGCCTGGGCCGACCATCTGGATCTGTTGATCCGCGCTCGTACGCCGATCCTCTGGATCCGCAGCCAGGAGGAAGAGCGCTGCGTGGCCCTGCTGACGGCCGCCGCTCGGCGCCTGGGCAACCGCAGACTGGCCCGCTGGGACTTCATCAGCGGTCTGAGCTGCTGGCCGGGCCGCGATGGCGATGCCGCACGCAACCCGCTGGCGGCACTCGAGAGCCTGACCAGCCTCAGCCCCGAGCAGCCGGCGATCCTGGTGCTGCACGACTTCCACCGCTACGCCGACGACAGCGGTATCTGTCGCAAGCTGCGCAACCTCACGGCCAGCCTGCGGCAGAGTCCGCACACGGTGGTGATCACCGCCGCCGATTGGCAGCTGCCCCGGGAGCTGGAGGAGTGCATCACCCTGCTGGACCTGCCCTTGCCTGATCAGGGGGAAATCCAGGCACTGCTGCGGAGCATCGCCCAGGCCTGCGGCCAGAGCCTCGATGCGTCGCTGCTGGAGCAGCTCAGCCAGTGCTGCAGTGGCCTGAGCGAGCAGCGCATTCGCCAGTTGGCGGCGCGCGCCTTGGCCAGCCGCGGCCAACTGGGCCGCGTCGACCTCGACGAGGTGCTGGCGGAGAAGCGGCAGGCAGTCGCCCGCAGCGAACTGCTGGAGTTCTGTCCCAGCGAGGCCAGCCCAGCCGATATCGGCGGTCTCGATGCCTTGAAGCACTGGCTGGAGCAACGCCATCTGGCCTTCAGCGAGGAGGCTCGGCGCTACGGGCTGCCACTACCCCGTGGTGTGCTGCTGGTGGGCCCCCAGGGCACCGGTAAATCGCTCACGGCCAAGGCGATCGCCCACAGCTGGAGCATGCCGCTGCTGCGCCTCGATGTCGGGCGACTGTTCGCCGGGCTGGTGGGCGCCAGTGAGGCGCGCACCCGCGAGATGATCCAGAGGGCCGAGGCGATGGCCCCCTGTGTGCTCTGGATCGATGAGATCGACAAGGGGTTCGGCAGCGGTAACGGCGGCCGCAGCGACGGCGGCACCAGCCAGCGGGTGCTGGCCAGCCTGCTCACCTGGATGGCGGAGAAAACCAGCCCGGTGTTCGTGGTGGCCACCGCCAACGGCGTGGAGCGCCTGCCGGGGGAGCTGCTGCGCAAGGGCCGCTTCGATGAGATCTTCCTGCTGGACCTCCCCGACAGCGCCGAGCGCCGGGCCATCCTCGACCTGCAGCTCAAACGGCGCCGCCCCGAGCACCGG
This sequence comes from Cyanobacteriota bacterium, assembly GCA_041158125.1. Classification (GTDB taxonomy): domain Bacteria; phylum Cyanobacteriota; class Cyanobacteriia; order PCC-6307; family Cyanobiaceae; genus Vulcanococcus. The sequence continues at coordinate 114 of JBEBCC010000052.1, read as the reverse complement.
CTGCCCCTGGAGGTGGTGGTGGATCGCACCGCGGGCTTCTCCGGGGCGGAGCTGGAGCAGGTGGTGATCGAGGCCATGCACCAGGCCTTCAGCGATGGCCGTGATTTCGGCGAA
>JBEBCC010000051.1:0-16175 GCA_041158125.1 Cyanobacteriota bacterium | reverse complement strand
GGTAGTTGAGGAACGTGGAATAGTTTTGCCGGAATGTTTTCTCGTAGTTGCTGGCCGCGGTGTAAAGGCTCACCCCCTCCACAAAACCCAGGCTCAGCCAGGGTTGCAGCCAGGCCCGCAGCCCGAAGCCCCAGGTGAATTCGCCGAAGCTCTGGGCTGGTGTGGTGGCGTAGGGCGTGATCTGGTTGTAGCCGCCCCCCGGTTGTGCCCCCTCGCGGTGCAGCAGGGCGTTGGAATCGAATTCGAGGGCCAGCGGTCCGGCCCGCAGCAGCCGTCGGTTCAGCCCGACCCCCAGCAGGTAGTCCGGGCGCATGTCACCCTTGAAGATGAACGTGTCGTCGAACTGGGCGCTGATCATCTGGCCGCCCCAGAGGCTGGCGGCCCATGGGTAGGGATGCCAGTCCGGCACCGCTGGAATCGGTGGTGGACAGGCCATCGTCTGGGCATCTGGGGACAGCGCCACTGGAGGCATGCGCCAGGCATCGGCCTCCAGCGGTGCTGGGTTCCCCGCGGCTGTCTGCACCAGCTGCGGAGCGATGGCAGGACCCAGCCCGGAGCTCAGGTCGCTGCTCGCGCCGGCCAGGGGTTGACGATGCAGCCCTGCGGCAACAGCCGTGCCGATCGGTTGCGGGGCCTTGGCTGCAGCCTGTGGGCGTCGTGGGCCTTCCACAACGGCGGGGGCATGCTCGGCGCTGCCTGGATCGATCCCGAGCTGGATCGGTGCGTCGAAGGGGGGCGCCAGGCGTTCCCAGTAGCTCAGCGGCAGCAGTGCAACGGTTGGTGTCTGCTCCGGGTTGAGGTCCAGAGCGCTGCTGTCGAGGTCAACCACGCCGTAGACCTCCTCCAGCTCACCGCTGTTCTCGATCAGGCTGTAGCGCAGCCGACTGGCTTGCAGATACTGACTGCCGCGCTGAAAACGAATCCGGCCGCTGACATACAGAGTTCGGCTGGCTGCTTCGTATTCCAGACGGTCAGCCATCAGCCGACCGCCGGACAGCAGAATGCGGACGTTGCCCGCTGCCACGAAGCGATTGGCCAGCAGGTCGAACCCCTGGCTGTCGGCGGAAAGAGTTAATTCGGCTGGTGGCTTCTGTGCCGGGGTGGCCGACAGCAGAGAGCGGCCCTGGGCCGGTGCTGTCGGGACCGACCGGGGGGGTGTCACGCCGGATGGTGATGGCGCCGTAGCGGCAGCGGGGCCGGGGAGCGGCGCCAATGCTGGCGTGACCACCGCCTCAGCTGGGTTGACCTGTGAGCTTTCAGCCCTGGCAGGACCACTGATCAGCGCCGTTCCTGCTCCCAGGGCCGCGATCAGCAGACTGGTTCTCGGGAAACGCGGCACCAGGGCGTTGAAACAGGGCGTGATCCTGCCACGCCCGCGGTGCTCTTCAGCGGCTCAGTCGTTGCTCCGGGATCACTCCTCGAGATCCTTGCGGCTGGGGGTCCGGCTGGGATCGCTGGCCAGGAAGCCGAACACGAAGATCCCGATGAAGAAGAAGACGACGGAGTAAACCGAGATCTTGAGGGCGAGCATGGATCCGTCCGGCGGGTGACAGGCAGTGGCAGGTGCCAGGTGGTTCCTGGCATTGACAGGAGCCAGGTGGACCCTGGCAGTGACAGGCGCCAGGTGGGTCCTGAACGACCCTGCGGCAGCCGCATCATCCTATGGGGCACGATCGCATTGACCGCCGCGCGGGGGCCTGGAGGCCGTGGTTCGCTCCTGGATTGAAACGTTTCAGGCCCAGACGCGGCTGGATCTCCTGCCCCACTGGCTGGTTGAAGCGGCTGACGGCCGTCTGCAGCCAGCCCTGGCGGACCCCTGGGGGGCGGCCCATCGGCCGGACTGGCATGCGCGCGGTCTGTTGATCTGGCCGCGCGGCGGTTGTTGGCAGCGGCTGCGGTTGCAGCTGGTTTGTCCGCCACACTGGCGCCAGCGTCGCAACACCGGGGTTCAGGCTCGCCTGGTGCTGCGCTGGTGGGCCGATCAGGTTGAGCTGCGGCTCGATGGTCAGCTCGTGCATGCGGGTGATCTGTTCGACAGTGCCTGTCGCTGGCTGTTGCCTCACGCCTGGTGGCAGGGCCAGGCGCTGCGCCTGGAGCTGGATCTGCGCTCTCCCCTGCATGACGACGGCGCCCTGATCACCAGTGTTCTGGAGCTGGAGCCCCAGGATCCGGCCGACCCCAGCGGTGTGCTGGCGGCGCCGTCCCTGGCGCTGGTCCAGCTGCGGCGCTCCCCTGCCCAGCGGGCTGAGCTGGAGCGGGACCTCGCAGATCTGGATCCGGCTGATTCCACCACCGCCTCTGCCCTGCGCCCCCTGCTGGAGCAGGCGGTGCGCCAGCGCCCGCCAGGCCGTTTTCACGTTCTCACCCACGCCCATCTCGATCTGGCCTGGCTCTGGCCGGTGGCGGAGACCTGGCAGGCCGCCATCCGCACCTTCGAATCCGTTCTTGGGTTGCTCGAGCGTTATCCCCAGCTTCACTTCGCACACTCGAGCCCAGTGCTTTACGCCTGGATCGAGCGTCACCGACCGGCTTTGTATGCCCGCATCCGCGCAGCGATGCAGGCCGGTCGCTGGGAGCCGATCAATGGCCCCTGGCTGGAGAGCGATTGCGTGTTGATCAGCACCGCTTCGCTGCTGCGGCAGTTTCTGCAGGGGCAGGCCTACAGCCGCCGCGCCTTTCCGGAGTGGCGCCACGATCTCTGCTGGCTGCCGGACAGCTTCGGCTTTGCGGCTGGCCTTCCGGCCGTGGCCAGCGCCGCGGGGGTGCGCTGGTTCTGCACCCACAAGCTGGCCTGGAACGCCACCAATCCCTTTCCCCATCGCCTCTTCCGCTGGCGCAGCCGCTGTGGCGCTGAGCTGCTGGCTCTGATGACGGCGCCGATCGGGACCGATGCGGATCCCCTGGCGATGGAGCGCTACCGCCTGCAGTGGCAGGCCGGTACCGGCCTGGCCGATGCCCTCTGGCTGCCGGGGGTGGGTGATCACGGCGGTGGCCCCAGCGCGGAGATGCTGCAGCAGCTGGAGCTCTGGCAGCAGCAGCCTGTGGCCTGTCCGCAGCGGCATGGCACCCTGCGCCGCTACCTGCAGGAGCTGGAACCGCTGGCGCCGCAGCTGCCGGTGTGGCGCGATGAGCTTTACCTGGAGCTGCACCGGGGCTGTGCCACCAGCAGGCCCGATCAGAAGCGGCACAACCGCACTCTGGAGCGGTTGCTGCGGGAGGCCGATCTGGCTGTAGCCCTGGCTGGGTTGTTGGCTGGAGCTGCCGCTGGCGGGGCTGAGGGAACCACGTTGCAACCGTTGCCGCCTGCCGACTGGCGGACGCTGCTCTTCCAGCAGTTTCACGACATCCTCCCCGGTACCTCGATTCCGCCGGTGTTTGAGCAGGCCGAACCCCAGTGGCGCGTCGCCCGGCGTGCCGCAGCTGCCTTGCGGGATCAGGCCCTGCAGCGGCTGCTCGGCTCTGGACCGGAGGGGTGTTGGTGGTTGATGGCGCTGGCGCCCCAGGCGGCTGGGCCGCTCACCCTGCGCCTGCCCCGCGGCCCCTGGCAGCTGGTCGCCATGCCGGGCGGCGCCTCGCTGGCGCAGCAGCCGGCACCGGGTGGGGGCGAGTGGGTTCAACTGTCGCTGCCGGCGGGTATCGCCACGGTGGCCCTCCAGCGCCGTCAGGCCGCGAGCCCAGCGCTGGCGGCGCCCATCCAGCAGCCGGTGCAGCTGCAGGAGTGCGGCGGCCATGCCGAGGAGCGACGCTGGTCGCTCAGCAATGGCCTCGTGCGGGCGGAGCTGGGTGCCGCCGGCCTGCTGCAGCTGTGGGGGCGCGATGGCGTGGCGCGGCTGGCGGCGCCGTTGCAGTGGTGCCGCTGGCGTGACCAGGGTGAGTTCTGGGATGCCTGGGATATCGCCGCTGACTATCGGGACCATCCGCTGCCGCTCGACTGGGATTCGGTTCCAGCGGTGGCGGAGCGGGGGGAGCTCTGCTGTCGCCTGGTCTGGCGCGGTCGTTGCGGCGGCAGCACGCTGCGCCTGGATGTACAGCTGCGGGCCGCCAGCCCCTGGCTGGAGCTGAGCCTGCGGGTGGACTGGCGCCAGCGGCATGAGTTGCTGCGCCTGGAGATCCCACTGGCGCAGCCGCCGGTGCGTGTTGCCGCTGACACCGGCGGTGGTGTGCTGGAGCGGCCGGCGCTGCCACAGAACTCTCGCGAGCAGGCCCGCTGGGAGGTGCCGGTGATCAGCTGGGTCGCGGCCGAGCCCGCGGCCGGCGCCGGGGGCGGGCTGGCGGTGTTGCTGGATGGCCCGCAGGGAGTCTCTGCATCGACGCAGGGCCTGGGCGTGTCGCTGCTGAGGGCTCCCACCTGGCCGGATCCAGGTGCGGACAATGGGCTGCAGCGGCTACGGCTGGCGTTGCTGCCCTGTTCGCAGGGCTGGAGCAGGGATGCTGTACCTCAGCAGGCCCAGCGCTTCCGTTCACCCCTCTGGGTGCGACCGGCCGGCGCTGGGCCGGCGCCAGGCCAAGCGCTCCAGCCTGGCTCATCACCGGCAGGATTGCCGCCACTGCAATGCGGTGCTGAAGCGTTGCAGCTGATTGCGCTGGAACCGGGCGAAACGACGGCGGAGGCCTGGATCACATTGCAGAACCTCAGTCCGCAGCGACAGTGCCTGCGGCTGTCATCGGGTTGGCGCTTGGTTGATGGACCCACCTGGGTGCGGCCGTGGCAGATCGTGCGCCTGCGCCTGGTGGCGCAGGTTGATCAGTCGTCGTGATCGTCGAAGGGATCGGTCAGGCCCTTCGACGGCGGTCCGAAGGCCAGGTAGATGCCGAAGCCGGTGAGGCCCAGCAGCACGGCCAGCACCGCGATCGCCACGGAGAGGGCCGGCGACGGACTCGCCGCGGCGCTGGCTTCGATCACGCTGGTTTCCATCACAACTCTCGACAGGGGCCGCTGTCCTGGCCGGCAGCACCCTTACAGTAGCCAGACCCATTCCCTGCCAGAGAGCACAGCGCCGTCATGGCTCAACGCACCCGCCTGGGAGATCTGCTCCGCCCCCTGAACTCCGAGTACGGCAAGGTGGTGCCGGGTTGGGGCACAACGCCGGTGATGGGCATTTTCATGGCCCTCTTCCTGGTGTTTCTGCTGGTGATCCTGCAGCTGTACAACAAGTCGCTGCTGCTCGACGGCATCACCGTCAACTGGAACGGTATCGGCTGATCCCATGAACATCTTCGGGATCGGACTGCCCGAGATGGCGGTCATTGCCGCCATTGGCCTCCTGGTGTTCGGCCCGAAGCGCCTCCCCGAGCTCGGCAAGACCCTCGGTCGCACCCTGCGGGGGTTTCAGTCGGCCTCGAAGGGCTTCGAGGAGGAGTTCCGCAGAGCTGTCGACACTGTCGATGCGGACGTGAGCAAGGGTGCCGCTGTCATGGAATCCGCCCCTGACGCAACGTCTGGCGGTGAAGGCGGCAGCACCGCCGGTTGACCCGCTGATGGCGCCGTCCTCGGGGGCGTCCCCGCTGCAGCTTCTGGTCGGTCTCGGCAATCCTGGCGACAGGTACGCCGGCACCCGTCACAACGTCGGCTTCATGGCCTTGGAGCGCCTGGCTGCAGCCAGCGGCGTCGGCTTCCGCAGCCAGGGCAAGTTGCATGGGCTTCTGGCCGAGGTCGGCCAGGGCGATCGACGCCTGCGGCTGCTGATGCCCCAGACCTTCATGAACGACAGCGGCCGTTCGATCCGTGCCGCCCTCGACTGGTACGGCATTGCTCCCGCCCAGATGCTGGTGCTGGTGGACGACATGGATCTGCCCCTCGGTCGCCTGCGCCTGCGTCTCTCTGGCGGTGCCGGCGGCCACAACGGCCTGCGCAGCACCATTGCCCATCTCGGTGGCCAGGACTTTCCACGTCTGCGCATCGGCATCGGCGCACCGGCCAGCAACCCTGTGGAGCGCCGCCAGCGCACCGTGGGTCACGTGCTCGGTCGGTTCACGCCCGCTGAGCAGCCTGCGCTGGATGAGGTGCTCGATGAGGTGCTGGCCGGCATCGATCGGATCCAACGCCTCGGCTTTGAGCGAGCCGGTAGCCGATTGAACGGGTTCATGGCCGCTGCTGCCGCCAAGCTGGCTGAGGCCCCTGTCGCCTGAGGCCCGCCACCGTTGAGTCGTCTGCCCGCCACCACCGCCCAGCTGCGGGTCTTGCATCAGAGCTTCAGTGAACGACTGCTGGAGGGCGAGGTGAGCGCTGGTGGCTTCCACTGGACCTTCAGCTGGTTCTTTGATCGCGGCGAGCTGCTGGTGGAACCATCCCTGGGGCGTGCGCTGATCCAGGATGCTTTGCTGCGCTTCCTGCTCAAACGCGATTATCAGCTTGAGCCCGGGGGCGACTATGCCTTCACTGTGCGCGCCAGGTTCTGATCAGTGCGCCTTCGGGGCCAGCCAGGCGGTTCCCTGCCGCTCCAGTGGGTGGCCCAGGTGACGTTCCAACAGCAGCTGTGCCACTACGTCATCCACATCGCGTGGTGGCAAGCGCAGGCCCCGCGGCAGCAGCCGTCGCCAGCCCCGGGCCGGTTCCAGCTGCCAGTAGCGATCGCGGGCCGCCAGCGTGGTTCCGGCCTCCGGCACCATCTGCAGCGGTAAGCCCAGCTCGGGCAGCCGCTGCCGCCAGATGCGGCTGCCGGTGCCGTCGCCCAGCAGCACCGCGTTGATCAGGCCTGCCTGCCGCCAGGCCGCCAACAGCTCCCAGCAGCGTTCGGGACTGAGCACGCCCGCCGCCAGGATCCACTGTCCGCCGGCATCGCAGCGCACCAGTCCGCATTTGCTGCGGCCGGGGTCGAGAGCGGCCCAGCTGTTCCTCATCGTCCGGACGGCTGGCGCTGCAGTTGCGGCGCCATGGGAATGGTCTGCATGGCCCGGATTTCGACCACGACAGGATCGGCCAGGTCGCTGTTGCGGCGGGCGATGGCCTCCAGTCGGATCGCCTGTCCCGGCGGCCGGTTGCTCAGGGCGGTTGCCAGCTGAGTGAGGCTGGCGGGGTCGAACTGCAGGCCATCCGTGAGCGTGCCGCGTCGCTGCGCCTGGGTGAAGGCGGCGGCAAGCAACAGGTTCAAGCGGCTCCGCACCTGCTCCTGGCTGCGTTCGTCCCCTTCCAGCACCGTGGTGGCCAGTTGGTCGCCCGCCTGCACCACCAGCCGGTTGGGGCGCGCATCCGGGAAGGCCAGCACCTGACGTTCGCCCTTGAGCACGTTGGCGGCAGAGATCAGGCTGATCACCCAGCCGCCTTTGCGACTGATCACGGCCTCCAGCCTGGCGATGTCGCTGCGGGGCACCAGCAGGATCTGGCGGTTGGCGGCTTCGCCTGGCAGCACCCGCTGGTAGGCGTTGAGATTCGCCTGGCGCAGCAGCGCTTCAATCACGGGTCTGGCCTGACTGGCCTGGCTGATCTGCACCTTGGCGATCTCCAGGGGTTGGCCGCTGCTGATCACGACATCGCCGCGGCGCAGCGCGATCAGATTGGTCTCCAGTTGCTGCAGCTCGCGGGCGCTGGCGCTGATACGGGCGGTGACCCGGCTCAGTTCGGCGCGGTTGCGGCGGATGTCGGCGTCCTTGGCCTGGATGTCGCGGCTGAGGCGATCGCGTTCCAGCTCCAGCCGCCGGCGCTCGTTGTTCAGCGGCACCAGCTCACGCCGCAGGGCACTGGCTTGCCGTTCCGCCAGCACCAGCTGGCTGCGGGCCTGCAGCCGCCCCCCCTCGGCCCGGCGCAGCTCCTGCTGGCTGCGCTCCAGCCCGCGGCGGCTGGCGGCCAGGGCCTCACGGCTCTGGTTCAGCTGGGTGCGGCTGTCCCGCAGACGCCGCTCCAGTTGATCGAGTTCAAACAGCCCCGTGCGCAGCCGCTCGCTGACCAGCAGCATCAGCCCCAGCGACATGGCGCTGATCAGTGCGCCAGTGAGCACGGTGATCAGCACCGCCGTGCGCCGGGGGCGCAGGTTGAACAGGCTCAGCCGCGCTTTACCGACCCGGCTTCCCAGGCGGTCTCCCAGGGTGGAGAGCATGCCCCCGAGGACCAGTAGGGCCAGGATCAGGAGCCAGCCGGACACGAGAGGCAGCGGAGAACGCCAGTCTGCAGGTTTGGCCGGCCGTGCAATCAGCTGAATCGCTTGGCCAGGGCCAGCGGATCAAACACCGTGATTTTCTTGCGGTCGATCTGCACGAGCCCGGCATTGCGCAGATCCCCGAGCAGGCGGGTGATCGTCACTCGGGTGGAACCGATGGCCTCGGCGATGGCTTGATGGGAGAGGCGCAGATCAATCGTGATGCCCTCGCTGCTCGGCACGCCGAAATCGCGGCAGAGCACCAGCAGAAAGCTCACCAGGCGCGACGACATGTCGCGGTGGGTGAGGGTTTCGATCATCGTTTCGGTCTGCAGGATGCGTGAGGAGAGGCCCTGCAGCATCAGCAGGCCGACACTGGCGTCCTGCTCGATTGCCTTGCGCACCGAAGTGGCTGGCGCTGTCACCATTTCCACGCGGGTGAACGCAATTGCGTGATAGAAACGATCGGAACGTTGGCCCGTCAGCAGTGACAGAACGCCGAACAGGCTGTTCTCCCGCAGCAGCGCCACGGTGATCTCTTCACCGGATTCGTAAACGCGCGACAGGCGTACAGCGCCGCGGCGCAGCAGGTAGACCTTTTCGGCTGGGTCGCCCGGAAAAAAGATTGTCTTGCCCCGCTCCACTGTCTCGGTGGTGCTGCCGGCCAATCCACGAATCACATCCAGCAGAGTGGCGCTGGATGTGAGTGGCCCACCCGCCGCAGCAGGGGGGGCCGAGGAGCCGGTGGTGGGACTGGCGGAGTAGCGGCTGAAGCCGCTGGTGGCGCCAACCATGACGGCGGTACGAGGTGAGCCGGACCCTAAGGATCGCCCTCGAGCGGGCTTGTATCGGTTGACACTAATCGGCAGCTTGTGCAAGGGCGAGTCGCTGGCTGTGCAGCAGCGCCTGCAGGCCCGGCTCTGCCAGATCGAGCAGCTGGTCCAGCTGCCGGCGGCTGAAGGGTGCCCCTTCCGCGGTGCCCTGGATCTCCAGCAGCTGACCCTGATCGTCCATCACCACGTTGAGATCCACTGCGGCTCGGCTGTCTTCGCTGTAGTCCAGATCCAGCAGTGCCAAGCCATCCACCAGTCCCACCGAGACCGCTGCCACCTGCCGCTGCAAGGGTGATGCGCTCAGAACTCCCTGGCCCTGCAGGCGCCGCAGGCCCAGCGCCAGAGCCGCCCAGGCTCCGGTGATGGAGGCCGTGCGGGTGCCCGCATCCGCCTGTAGAACATCGCAATCCACCTGCAACGTGCGCTCCCCCAGCGTTTCGAGGTCGAGACAGGCCCTGAGGCTGCGACTGATCAGGCGCTGGATCTCCTGGGTGCGCCCCGAGAGCTTCATCAGTTCGCGCGGCTGGCGACTGGGGGTGCTGGCCGGCAGCAGGCGGTAGTCGGCGCTGAGCCAGCCGCGCCCTGATCCCTGGCGCCACTTCGGCACCTGTGGCTCCAGGCAGACGCTGCAGATCACGGCCGTGCGCCCGGTGCGCACCGTCACCGAGCTGAGGGCGAAGCCCAGCGGATCCCACTCGAACCGCGTCGGCCGGATCGCTGCTGCTGTGCGGCCATCGGCACGCGCTGCTGGGGTGTTGCTCATGGCTGGGGTCTGGTTCTGGGCTTCAAGGCTGGGATCGCCGCTTGCGCCGCCGTTCTGGCTGCCGGCGATGCTACGGCTGCTGCCACTACCGGTAGTGCCTGAAGCTTGCGGAGCGGCGCTTCACCGCTACATTCAGGTGTGCAGCGCAGTGGGGCAGGCGATGACGATCAGCATGGCAGCCACATCCGCCGCCGCCGCCACATCCGCCGCCTCTGGTGGCGTTGCAGGGGCTGCCGCTGCCGCCAAGCACCAGCCCCGTGCCGGAGCCGGTCTGCTCCGCCCCGTGCCATCAGCCCGGTCGGCGGCTTCCTCCCGCGGTCTGCGGCTGGCGGCTCAGCAGGAGGGCCTTCTGCAGGTCCACACCGCCCCGTTTCGCGGCAGCTTCAGCGGCGTGTTCAGTCAGGCGCTGCGCAGTGCCGGTCTCGGCAGTCGCGTGCTAATCAGCCAGTTCCTCAAGGGTGGGGTGGATCAGGGGGTTGAGCGCAGTGTCTGGTTGTGCGGCCGTCTGCAGTGGTTGCGGCCTGCGGTGGCGGCCTGTCTGGCGGAGCCCGCCGCGGCCGCCGGCGTCTCCCAGGCGGATCGCGCCGCTGTCGAGGCGGTCTGGGAGTACACCCAGCTGCAGCTTCGGACCGGAGAGCTGGATCAGCTGGTGCTCGATGAACTTGGCCTGGCGGTGGATCTGGGCTATCTGCCGGCGGTCGAGGTGCTGGCCGCGCTGGAGCAGCGTCCTCCCCATCTGGATGTGATCCTGACCGGACCCTGCATGCCCCCTGCCCTGCTGGCCATGGCGGATCAGGTCACGCAGCTGCGCCGAGGTTTCTGATGCTCAAGAACGACCGCTGGATCAACGAGCAGGCCGCTGCCGGAATGTTGGAGCCATTTCAGCCCACGCTGGTGCGCCACCTCGATCCAGTCAATGGCGCTCAGCCGGTGCTCAGTTTTGGTTGCTCCTCTTATGGCTACGACCTGCGCCTGTCGGCCAGGGAGTTTCTGATCTTCCGCCATGTGCCCGGTACGGTGATGAACCCCAAGCGGTTCAATCCAGCCAATCTGGAGCCGGCACCTCTGCATCAGGATGACGACGGCGCTTACTTCATCCTGCCCGCCCATTCCTATGGCCTCGGTGTGGCGCTTGAGCACATGCGTGTGCCTGCCAATATCACGGTGATCTGTCTGGGCAAGAGCACCTACGCCCGCCTCGGCATCATCGTCAACACCACACCGGCCGAAGCGAGCTGGGAAGGTCATCTCACCCTGGAATTCAGCAACTCCTCCGGTGCTGACTGTCGTATTTACGCTAATGAGGGCATCTGCCAGTTGCTGTTCTTCGAGGGTGATCCCTGCGATACCACCTACAAGGACCGCGCAGGTAAGTATCAGCATCAGCCAGAGCGCGTCACCCTCGCCCGCGTCTGACAGACGTTGGCCTGATGTTATGGAGCCAGTCGGGCTTTGTGCAGACGGCTCTTCTCGTACCATGCCGCGATCTCCGGTGCCCAGGTCTGCATGTGGGGCCACATCAGGTCGCAGAGCACGCGGATCTCCTCCTGGGCATCGAGCTTGGCGCGCAGGTCCATGAAGTGCAGGAAGGCCCGCAGTGAGAAGCTCACCACGAAGTGCTGCCGGTAGTCGAACGGCAGGATGCCCCGGGCGTGTTCCTCAGCGAAGCCGGCGCTCAGCATGTCGCGATAGCGCTCGGCGGCGCGTCGGCACAGATCCAGGTCCAGGCTGCGCTGCTCCGTGGTGTAGGTGTATTTCTTGCCTTGGCGGTCGCTGTAGTGACCTTCTGGGCGTAGGTAGAACACCTCTTCCAGCTCAAGTTCGCCATTGGCGGCCCGGCAGATGCGCTCACCCGTGTAGCGCATCGACTGCACATCGAAGCTCACGCCGACCCGGTGCGTGCGGGCCTGTTGCATCACTGAGTGCGGAAACCAGCCCACATTCAGCACGATCTGGGCATGTTCGAGCGGGCCGTAGTGGCCCCGCTCACCGGCCAGCAGGCGTTTGACGCAGATCTCGCCGGCCCGGGTTTCATCAGGCCAGTCGGCGCGATCGGCGGCCACGAAACCTTCGCTGTAGTCCTGGTGCATCGCGGCGTAGATGCACTGCTGCGGGTTCGGGGTGGCGGCGATCAGCTCGACCCGGAAGCGGTTCATGGCGATCCGGCTGCCAGCCGGCTGGGGCGGAAGACCCCAGGCTAGGGGCGGCGGGGCCACCCATCCGCGCGCTGTGCTCAGCCGTGGCTGCGTGGTCCTGCCATGGCGTTGGCGCTGCCGCTCCCGCCGCTGCTGAAGTCGCTGCGTGCGCCGACGCCGGGCAGGCTGGGCAGGGGCGCCTGGGCGATCAGGGCGCCGCTCAGCGCTTCAAGCTCCCCCTTGCTGCGGGCGCCCAGGGAGCGGCCGACAGCGACACCGTCGGCATTGAACAGCTCCAGCTGCGGAATGCCATTGACGTCGTAGCGGTCGATTTCGGGTTGCCAGCGCGGATTATCCACATTCAGCAGCACAACGTCGAGTGCGCCCCGGTGTTGCTGTTCGATTGTCTCCATCGCCGGCGCCATCGCCCGGCAGGCCTCACACCAGTCGGCGTAGAACTCCACCAGCGTGGGGCGTCCATCGGCCAGGGCCACCGGTAGGTCAAGTGATTGGCGCGCCAGTTTCTCCAGCGGTGCCGCTGGTTGCAGGCCGCCTCGAAGCAGCAGCAGCCCCACGGCCAGCAACGCTGCCAGGATCGCCAGCAGCACCCGTTCACGCCGCCCGAGTCCCGCCTCGCCGCCGTGGCCAGGGACCGCGGCAGGTGGCGCGGCGGCGTCACAGGCGTTCTGGGGGACGGGATCGCTCACGGATGAACCGAAGACTCACACGCAACAATCTGGCAGGCGCATCAGGGCCGTTACGCTCTGGCCAGGTGGGAGCCACCGTGTGAAGCGCCGCGTCACCCTTCACTTCCCCCGGGAGTCGGTGCATCAGCCGATCACCTACCGGCTGGCGGTTGATTTCGATATCGCCGCTAAGATCCTGCGCGCCCAGATCGCGCCCAATCAGAGCGGCACCATGGTGGTGGAGCTCTCCGGCGACATCGATGATCTTGCTGCCGCCGAACAGTGGCTGGAGGGTCAGGGCCTGGGGCTCAACCGTGCCCCCGGCGAAATTCAGATCGATCGTGAGCGCTGCGTGGACTGCGGCATCTGCAGCAGTCTCTGCCCCAGTGGTGCTCTGCAGCTCGACTCCAGCACTTGGCAGTTGCAGTTCAACGCGCAACGCTGTCTGGTGTGCGAACAATGCATTCCCTCCTGCCCGTTTGAGGCCATCGCTCTGGTGTTGGATCAACCGCCCGCTGACCCCATGGGAGCTCCCGCATGAGAGCGCTGACGCTGTTGCTGCTGCCGCTGCGGGCGCCGATGCTGCTGGTGCTGCTGCTGGTGAGCGCCTACATGGGCCTGCACTGGGCCGATGTCGATCCGGAGCTGATCCGTCACGCTGAATCCGCCACCGCCCGCTCCCTGGTCGGGCCTTTCTTCTGGCCTCTGCAGTGCCTGCAGGCGGTGCTGGTGGTGATGCTCTGCACCATGCCGGATCTGCTGCTGCGCGAGATCTCCCTGCTGATGGCCTCCAGCAAGGCCCTCACCCTGGTGGTGACCCTGTTGGCCGTGATCACCGGTGGCCTCTATCTGCTGCATCTGGCGGTGTTCGCCGAGGTGCTGGTGCTTGCTTCGGCCACCCTGTTGGCGCGGCTGGATCTGCTGCGTCTGCGCCTCGGCCCCGCGCCGGTGCGCACCTCGGCGGGCCTGAGCGCCTGGGTTCTGCTCGGCATCGTCATCGGCCGCAGCCTGCACGCCAGCCTGGGGGGGTACATCAATTGAGTGAGGAGCGCGTGATCGCGAGCCGCAGATCACCCCCCGCAGATCACTCGCCGCAGGGAGGGGAAGCACCCTGGCGATAGGTGTCCAGGTTGCCGAGCACCTTCTTGGTGTAGAGCCGGGTTTCGGGGTAGGGAATGGCTTCGGTCCAGAGTTCCGGCTCCCGTTGCCGATCAGGGCCACCGCGGCCAAGCCAGCTCTGAACGGCACCTGGACCGGCGTTGTAGCTGGCCACCGTCAGAAACAGATCACCCTGCCAGTGGTTCAGCAGCTGGCGTAGGTAACGGGCACCCAGGGCCGCATTCCGCTCCGGGTTCTGCAGCTGCGGCGTATCCACGGCGGCGCCCGCCAGTTCAGCCGCCGTTTCCGGCATCAGCTGCAGCAGCCCCACTGCGCCGACTGCGGAGCGCACCGCCGGTGTGAAGCGCGATTCCTGCCGGGCTACCGCCAGCAGCAGCGATGCATCGAGCTGCATGGCCCTGGCTGCCGCGTTGAACGCCCTCTGGAAGCGGCGTGGATGTTGCTGCAGCTCTCGCTGCCATTGCCGGGAGCAACTGGTCTGCGTCAGTCGCAGCCCGGCCTGCTCAAGCTGGCCCAGACCGGTCCAGTCGTCGCCGACCCCTGTGCGCAGCCGCCCTTCGAGCAGCAGCTCCGTCGGCGTCTGTGGCGTCTGGCCAGCGCGCCGGTGGCGCCAGTGCTCCCAGGCTTCCAGGTTCAGTCCCAGGCGCCAGAGCTCATTGAGCTCTGGATCGGCGCTGGCCAGGGGCTGCCAGGGCAGCTCCGGACCGCGGATCGCGGTGTCGCTGGCACCGCTGCGCTGCCGATCGGCGAGGGGTGTATCGCCCAGGCGCAGGCGTGCGCGCCAGGCGTAGTAGCCGCCGGGGCTGATGCGCAGCAGCTGGCGCCACAGGCTTGTCGCCCGTTTCTGATCGCCGAGCTGGCCGGCGCTGTAGCCCTGCCAGAACAGCTGACGCGCCGCCAGAGGCGCCGGCAGTCGCCGGCTATCGATGCTGTTCAGCACGGTGAGGGCCTGGGACCACCGGCGCTGCAGCAGCGCTTGCCGCGCCAGCTCCCATTGCAGATCCCAGCTGGCGGGATCGCCGGGCCAGCGCTGCAGCACCTGTTGCCAGCTCCCCTGCCCCTCCTCGGCCAGCCGGGCCTGCACGGCAGCCGTGCGCCGCAGGCTTGCCGGCAGTTCTCCCAGGGCGCTCAGCGCGTTGGATCCCGGCTGTTGGCTCAGCAGGGTGGCGGCCTCTTGGCCTGCGCTGCTTGCGGGCTCGCGGCGGGCCAGCGTCAGCAGACGATGTTCCGCCTGACGCTGGTCCGTGGCATCGCCGCGCAACAGGGCCTGGGCCAACGCCAGCTGCAAGGCTGCTGGTGCGGGGCTCCCGGCCAGGCAGAGCAGCGCGCCCCGCCCATCCCCCAGTCCTGCCAGACCCATGGCCAGCGTCTGCCGCTGCTGCAGGTTCCGCTCTGCCGCAGGCGCCTGGCAACGCTGACGCAGCAGCGCATCGGCGCCGGGCCAGCGCGGTCCCCAGCGGGCCAGATGCAGAGCGTCCTTCGCCTCCAGCGCGGCGGCCAGGGCGGCTGGATGGGCGGGAAACTGTTGCAGCAGCTGATGGCGCAGGTCCGGGCTGTGTCGCCCGAGCGCGTAGAGGGCATCGGCGCTGGCGGCTGCCTGTGGGAACCGCTGCAGCAGCTGATGCCAGAGGGCATCGGCCCGTGCCGGTTCGCCGGCGGCTTCCGCCGCCAGGGCGGCCAGCTTGAGCGTCACCGCCGCCAGCGGGGCTCCACCCCAACCCTGGCCCCGCAGCAGCCGCAGCTGCTGCGCCGGGCTGTTTTCCGAGCGATTCGCCAGCAGCAGAGCCGCGTCGCGGCGTCGTGATGGGTCCACGCTCCAGTGGCGGCTGCGTTGCAGCTGCGCCGTCGAGCTGGCCGCCGTCAGGGGCGGCGCCTGCGCCACAATCAGTTGCCGTCCGGCGGCCAGCACTGCCCCGCTGGCCAGGCAGGTGAGCCCGATCAGCATCGCTCCGAGCGGCCCGGGCTGCTGGCGGGCGGGCGGGCTCGGCTGCGACACAGCTGCTGGGCGAGTGCTGGCATTCTTGGCGAGATCTTGCCCCTCGGCCATGGGTCTGCCGCTGCTGCGTCGGCTCCCCTCCCTGCCGCCGGAACTCACGCAGCTTCCTGGCTGGCGTCAGCGCCGCCGCGTGCTGCAGCTCTGGGCGGTGCTGGCTGCGGTGTTGCTGTTGCGTTCCTCCTGGCCTGTGCGGCTTGTGCCGGGCTGGTGGGTGGGCGCTCTGCAGCTCTGGGCGGTGGCTGAGCTGCTGCGCTGCTGCTGGTGGCCGCGGCGCTGGCGTTGAGGGGGCATCGGCCTAGCCTGGCGCCTCGTCACATGGCAGAGACCCGATGGTCGAATCGGCCCGCCACCCAGTGGGAGCACCGCTGCAGCCAGGGACGGTCGCCTTTGGCACCGACGGCATCCGCGGCCGTGTCGGCCAGCTGATCACACCGGCCCTGGCGCTGCAGCTGGGTTACTGGTGCGGCCGGGTTCTGCCTGAAGGTGGCCCGATCCTGCTGGGGATGGATTCACGCAGCAGTGGACCGATGCTGGTGGCCGCCCTGGCCGCTGGTCTGACGGCTGCCGGCCG
>JBEBCC010000050.1:0-110908 GCA_041158125.1 Cyanobacteriota bacterium | reverse complement strand
TCGGGATCATCAGAACGCCGAACCAGCCCACGTAGAGGCGGTTGTCGGTGCTGGTGACCCACTCGCAGAACTGCGACCAGGCAGAAGCGCCTTGGCGCTGCTGGATGGTGGTGGTCATGAGAACAGAAGGATTGCCCGGAGGCAGCAGGGATGCCGGCTTGCACCGGCAGACGGAATGTAACGGAACCTTGCGCCGCAGGGTGGGTGTCGACGGCGGGCAAACGATGAGCCCTGGCAATGCGTCTGATCAGCCGGCCTGATCAGAGCAGAGCGCACCAGGGGTGGGCATGGGTTGTGACGGCCTGTCTCGGTTGAGCCACCCCTTCTCGTTCCTGCTCGCAGCAACGGGTGCTGACCCGATGGGCACCTGCCACGAGGGCCGCACACCATCGCTCCGGTTCAGCAGACACTCGGATCCGTGGGGATGTTGGCCAGTCCCAGCGAGCGACCAAGGGCTGGGCTCAGGGCTTGCGCGAGCACCGTGGTGAAGGCCGTATCCACGCTCAGAATCCGATCTCCAAGTGCAACCCGCTGCGCAATCACCGCTTCAGCGAGTTGGACTTCAAACGGCACGAAGCCACCCTCTGGCCCGATCATCACCACCGCCGGCTGTGGCGGCACATCAGCCAGCGCCTGCGGAGCCCCGATGTCGGCAATCCAGCAGGGTCGGCCGGCGCACAGCTGCGGCAGCTGATCTTCGACAAACGGACGAAAGCGCTGATGCAGATGAACCATTGGCGCCACGGTGTCGCGCGATCGCTCCATGCCCATCAACAGCGCCTCATCCAGCCTGGCGGGCTGCAACAGCGGGCTTTGCCAATAACTCTTCTCAACTCTGGCGCTGTTGATCAGATGCAGGTTGGTAACGCCGAACTCCGCGCACTGGCGCAGGATGCGACGCAACATTTTCGGTCGGGGCAGTGCCAACACGATGTCGAAGCGATGCCGCACTGGTGGCAGCTCGCTGAGCGTAATCCGCAAGCTGACCTCGCCTGGCTCGAGCGCTTCGATCACCCCCTCACCACACAAACCACCCCGCAGACCCACACGAATGCGCTCGCCCACAGCCGCCCTCAGCACTTCGCGAATGTGAACCGCCCGGCGGTCGCGCACCACGGCCAGGTCATCACCCAGCCAGTCCTCCGCCTGCAGCAACACGATGTTCACGGTTGACCGCGCATCTCCTCGGGCTTCCACCAGGTTGACGGACACCGCTCTGGGTCAGACAGGAGTAGCTCCTGAAACGGGAACCAATCCAAACGCTGGACGTCACCGGCCGGACCATGCATCACCAGCTCCAGAGCCCTCACGGTGCCGTCCTGTCGATACCAGGGGTCCTGGCAGAGAGCCGCAAACGCCTGGCGAGCCTCGTCGAGGCCGGTGAAATCGCCCACCGTGACAACCCCCCAGGCGTCATGGGTGAGGATCAGGTAGGTCATCGGATTCGCCAGGCTGAGACAGGCGCCATGGTTCAGAAGCGGGCCATGGCGCCCACCTTGGCCAGCTTGTCGGCACTGAGGCCCTCCAGCTCCTCCAGCTGCAGGAGCTGATCCTTCACCAAGCTGGCAAACACGAACAGAATGCCATCAAGACGGAAATCGAAACGCCCCTCAATCGTGTGGCGTTCGATGCTGAGGAAATCATGCAGAGCCCAAACAGCATCCGCATCGCCAAGATCCGCCGCTCGACTCTGCACAGCTGTCACGAGCTGAGCCACGGCGCGGCCATAAGCCTGGTCAAAGGCTGAGCGGGCGATCGCTTGCTCGGCTTGGCTCCAGCTGTCCACAACCGTATCGCTCATCCACCGGAAGCCACTGCAGCAGACGCTACCGGACCCATCAGGGGAACGCGACCAGCAACGACCGCGCCCGCTCTGCCGGCAGTTCAAACCAACAGAGGCCGGGATTGTCGTGGTGCTCGCGGTGATAGCCGAAGTGAAAGCAGGCCAGCAGCGACAGCCAGGGCGGCAGATCCAGGCTGTGGGGATGGGGTTGCCGCTCGGGCAGGCGCTGGCAACGATGCGGCAGATAGGTGCCGAACACAAACAGCTGCAGAGAGCTCAGCAACAGCGGCAGGGTGGCGAACTGGAGCACCGCCGCTGCTGCTGCAGGTGGTGAGGCGGATGTGCACCGCACCACAGACAGTGCCAGCAGAACCCAGGCAGCCACCAGGCACAGCAACTGGCCACAGCTGAGGTAACGCGCCATAAACTGCCGGTACCAGCGCCAAGCACCAGCCCGGCGGTCGGCGGGGAAATCAGGATCGAGTCCGGAAGCGGGAAGTCGGTGGTGGCGCTGATGCTGGCGGCGGCAGTACCGAAAGGGAAGTGCCGCGTAGAGGGCGAGCGCCAGGCTGCCGATGGCATCGTTGCAGCGGGGGCGCTGCGGCCAGATCAGCCGATGCATGGCGTCGTGAGCCACGATGAACAAGCCGGTCTGCAGCTGCGTGCGCAGCAGCACCAGCGCCAACACAAGCCACCAGGGCCGCTGGACGCTGGCACTGAACGGCAGAACCGCCAGGGACAGCACCCAGGCCAGCACGAGGCCGCCGCTGAGCAACAGACTCTTGGGCGGCCTGCGGCCTGGGGCGATCCCCACCGTCAACGGGCGAACTTGAGGAGATCAGCCGGGGAAGCAAGCAGATCGATGGCCACGAAGTAGATCTTGCCTTCGGGGTTGAGCAGGAAACGCCAGGCCACGTTCATGCCGATGCCAGCACCGAACCATGGAGTCTGGACCTTGCCGGTCACCTTGATCTGGGTGAAGCCATCGCTGGTGGGCTCGGCGTAGCCACGCTCAGGCAACAGCTTGAGGTTCTGGCAATCCTCACGGAAGAAGCGCAGAATCGCCTCGGTGCCGACGATCGGCTTCTGGAAGGGAGGCTGCAGGGCGCCATCGGCAAGGAACAACTGGATCAGATTGTCGAAATCATTAGCGTTCAACAGATCCATGTAGCTGTTCACAGTGGGGTTGATTACACCCTCGATGAACACTTTTTTGCGCTGCTCCTCTGGGGTTGGCGGCGTGACGGGTTCCATCACCCGCTGCCCCTCGCCCTTAGCCGGATCAAAACCCATGTCAACGACGAAGTTGCGCAGCAGTGTGATCTGCTGACCCTGATCGACCGCCTTCAGTGAGGAGAGCACAGCCGCCGCATTGGCGGAGAGTTGATAGCCCTCGGGAATCGGCGCCACCAGGCCAGCGGCCATCCATTCGCCGAGCTGATACCAGAAGCCGAGCTTGATGTTCACCGACCACATGGCATAGGTGCGACCGATGGCGGTATCGGCGCGGTTGGCCAGGTCGCACATCACCTGGCTTTGTTCAGCGAAGCTCATTGCCTTGATCTCCGCGAGCGTGCGCTCAGCGAACTGCATGCGCGCTGCTGCCGGCGCAGCCACCGTGATCGTGGTGCCCATCTCCAGGTAGGCGTACCAGATCAGGGCCAGCTGGTCTTCAGCGCTCAGAAGCTGAAAGCGAGCCGTGATCGCGGGCACCACATCAGCAGTGCGCGTTTCAGGGAAGATCTGAGAAGCCCGTTGGAGCGTGAACATCCAGCTCAACCCATTTGTGAAGGTATGTTGCAGAGTGTAGCCTGGCGCCGCTCGCTTCTGGTTCAGGCGGCTGAAACGTGGCACTCCTGAGGCATCCCAGCGGCAGACCCGTTGACTGCTGCCGGCAGCGCGCAGGTGGTATAACCCTGTCGCACCAGCCAGGAGTCCAGCCCCGCCGTCTCAATCGATCAGCAGGGCCCCCAGCGCCAGCAGCAGCAATGCCGGCAGACTCTGCACCTGCTGGGGGTTGAGGGGCAGGCCGAGGGGCAGAGCCGGATCGATCAGGCTGAGCAGGCCGGCGCCCAGCAGCAGGCCGACGCTGAGCAGCAGAAGACTCCAGCCCACCGCCGCCAGGAAGCGAGAGCGACGGCGTTGCAGATTGAGCACCGTGAGCACGGTGGCAGCGGCCAGCACCAGCTCCGCACTGGCCGGAGCCAGCAGCAGCGCCAGCAACAACAGGGCGGCAGCGGCCAAGGGCAGCCAACGCTGGCGTCCCTCCGCCAGACGGAAGGCGGGCAGAGGCAGACTCCCCTTGGGCAGGGCGGGGCGGGGCAGCGCCGCGAGGCTGGGCAAGGCCGGCAAGCTCGGCAAGGCCGGTGGTGGGCTGGCGGCCGGCCGCGACTCCTCCCGCTGGGAGGCATTGAGCGCGGCGCTGCTCACCTTGCCCTGCTGCCGCTCCTTGAGGCGATCCATCAACACGGCGTCGTAGGCCGCCTCGATGCGGGCGCGAGCCTGGGAATCTTCAGCCACCTCTGCCAGTCGCTGCTGCCGGGCCGCCTGGACAGCATCAAAGCCGGCGTCAGCGCTGACACCCAGCCGTTCATACGGACTGGGCGCATCACTGGCGGCGCCGGCCTGGTCGGCGCCGCCGGAGGGGTCGGATCCCTGAGTCATGCCGGTAGAAGGGCGGAGCCGCAAGCTCGCTCAAGCCTAGGGAGGCGCAGAAGCTTCAGAACAGGGGCTCGCTGTGGCGGAAGCCGCCTTCAACCTGCAACTGCCGCCGCTGACGCTCCGCCTCGTCGCGCTGCAGCCAGGAGCGTCGCTTGAGCAAGGGCATCTGCGGGGGCAAGTGACTGCCCTCGCGCATCTCCACCGCGGCCGCACCGGGCACGAAATTCACGTAATCGCAACCCCCATCTGCTCGGGGGCGCACCAGCCAGAGGGGCCTCGCCATCGCCAGAACCGCCATTGTGACCTTTCGTTGCACGATTCTGGCGCCTGCAACCGGCCGCCGTGGCTGCCAAGCCACGGCTCCAGCACGGCTACAGGCTGATCGGCTCAACACCGCTCACCACCGGGGCCACAGCGCTGAGGTCCAGGTCGGGATGGTCCTCGCGCAGCTGGTTGAGATTCCACTCGTTCTTGAACAACAACACCGGTCGATCCCAGGCATCGCGCACGGTCTTGCAGTTGAAGATGCGACCCACCGCCTCCAGGGCGGGCCAGCCGCCCACCACCCAGCGGGCCACGGCGAATCCCAGGGGCTCCAGGCGCGTCTGCACGCCGTATTCGTTTTCGAGGCGATACTGCACCACCTCCAGTTGCAGCTGCCCCACCGCCGCCAGGATCGGATCGCGCTTGCTCTGATCGGTGTCGTAGAGAACCTGCACGGCACCCTCCTCCCGCAGTTCGTTCACTCCCTTGCGGAAGCTCTTGAAAGCGGAGGGGTTGGGGTTGCGCAGCCAGGCGAAGATCTCAGGGCTGAAACAGGGGATGCCCTCGTATTCCACCCGGGGGCCCAGGTAGAGGGTGTCGCCGATGGCGAACATGCCAGGGTTGTTGAGGCCGATCACATCACCTGGGTAGGCGTCTTCCACCACTTCGCGGTCCTGGCCAAACAACTTCTGGGGGCGGGAGAGGCGAATCGTCTTGCCCGTGCGGGCGTGCTGCACGGTCATGTCCTTCTCGAACTTGCCGCTGCAGACCCGCACAAACGCCACACGATCGCGGTGACGCGGATCCATGTTGGCCTGCAGCTTGAACACGAAACCGCTGAAGCCCGGTGCCACCGGTGCGATCGCGCCGGCGCTGCTGGTGCGGGGTGTGGGCTTCTGGGCCAGCTCCAGAAAGGCGTCAAGAAACGGCCGAACACCGAAATTGGTCATGGCGGAGCCGAAAAACACCGGGCTGAGCTCACCGGCATGCACCAGTTCCAGATCCAGCTCATTACCGGCACCCTCCAGCAGCTCCAGCTCCTCAAGGGCAGCCTCCAACAGCTCCTCCTCCACCGCACCACTGGCGCGGGCCTCCGCCACGCCGAGGCGCTTCTCCTCGGAGGTGCGGCCGCGCTCGGCCCGTTCAAACAGAATCACCTGGTGGCTGCGGCGATCGATCACGCCTCGGAAGCGATCGCCGCTGCCGATCGGCCAGTTCACCGGCCAGCAGGCCAGCCCCAGCTCCTGCTCAATCTCATCGAGCAGCTCCAGCGGTTCGCGGCCGGGCCGATCCATCTTGTTGATGAACGTGAAAATGGGGATGCGCCGCATGCGGCACACCTCAAACAGCTTTCGGGTCTGCGGCTCCAGACCTTTGGCGGCATCTTCAAGCATCACCGCGTTGTCGGCGGCGGCGAGGGTGCGGTAGGTGTCCTCGGAGAAGTCCTGGTGGCCAGGAGTATCGAGCAGATTGATCGTGCTGCCGCTGTAGTCGAACTGCAGCACGGTGGAGGTGATCGAGATGCCGCGCTGCTTCTCCAGTTCCATCCAGTCGGAGGTCACCTTGCGCTGCTCGCCCTTGGCCTTGACAGCTCCGGCCTGCTGGATCGCACCGCCGTAGAGCAGCAGCTTCTCGGTGAGGGTGGTCTTACCGGCGTCGGGGTGGGAGATGATCGCGAAGTTGCGGCGACGGCTCACCGCTTCGGCCAGAGCCTGAAGCTCGGGGCTCAGGCCGCTGCTGGGGGTGCTGGTACTGCTGGTCATGGGGCCAGCCTGCCAGGCGGGGGCGCGCCGAGCACACCCCACACCTCCAGGTAGCGATCCGCCACGGCAGCCACCTGCAGATCAGGGGCAAGCCCAGCCGCCTGCAGCTGCGCACCCACCTCCTCAGGGGTGAAGGCGGCCCGCAGGGAGGCGATGTAATCGCGCTGGAGCACCGGCGGTGCCCCGGCCAGATAGCGCTGCAGGAGAGCTTCGGCTGCGGCGGCACTGGCGGGACGGCGCAGATCCTTGATGTAGATGCAGGCGCCGGGGGCCGCCAGCTGGCGCAAGGCCTGCCAGAGCACGGACGGATCATGGAGGTGGTGCAACAGGCTGTTGCTGATCACTCCGCTGTAAGCGCCGGTCAGGCGGTGATCGGGCAGCAGGTGCTGAGCGAAACGCAGGCGACCCTGCAGCGCCGGCTGACTCGCCAGGGAGGCACCGGCGAGCGACAGCATGGCGGCTGCACCATCCACACCCAGCACGGTGGCAGCGGGGTAGTGCTGGGCGAGGCGAAAGCTGATGTTGCCCGGCCCGCAGCCGAGATCGATCAGATGGTGGCCGAGGCCGGCGGGAAAGAGCTGCTGCAGCCTGTCGACCAGAGCCTGATCGCCGACGCTGAAATCAGCGCTGGCGTAGGCGAGCGCCTGCTGCTGATCGTCCATCAGCTCAGGTTCGGGGACGCGATCCATGGCGATCGGGCGAATGGCGACCAGTGTGGCCAGCGAACCAAGGCGATGCGGCCCATCCGAACACCGCCACTAGCGCCAGACCGCCCTTGTCGCCCCCACTGGTGGCGTTATGGTGCCGAGACTGCCCAAGGACTCCCGATACCGTGACCCTGTCAGCCCCGGAAGCCGCCCTCCTTGCCCGCGCCGGCAGCGAGACCACCAGCACCATCCACGGCCCCAGGCCCGACTTCCCAGCCACAGCGCCGGCGGCCAATCCGGTCTTCTACCGCACCTACAGCCGCAAGCAGCCGGGCGGTCGCGAGAGCTGGCAACAGGTGGCGGAGCGAAACCTTGAGGGCCTGCACAAACTGGGCCATCTCAACGCCGAGGAACTGGCGCTGCTGCGGCGCATGCAGCACGAGCAGAAGGCGCTGCCCTCCGGCCGCTGGCTGTGGATCGGCGGCACCCCCTGGATCGAGCAGAGCGAGAACTTCTCCGGCGCCTACAACTGCACCTCCACCAACCTGGTGGATTGGGAAGCCTTCGGGCTGATGATGGACCTGGCGATGATGGGATGCGGCACCGGCGCCATCATCGAGCCGCATCTGATCAGCCGCCTGCCGGTGGTGCGCAACCAGCTGCAGATCCTCAGCGTCAGCGATATCGGCGTGACGCCTGCCGACCAGCGGCAGGAGCACACCAGCCACACGATCAGCGGCCAGCAGGTGGCAATCAAAGTGGGCGATACCCGCCGCGGCTGGGTGGACAGCTACCAGCTTCTGCTGGAGCTGTGCAGTGATGAGCGCTTCGATGCCGAGACGCCGATCACGATCAACGTTGACCTCTCGGATGTGCGGCCGGTGGGCGAAACGCTGAAGGGCTTTGGCGGCATGGCCAACCCGGTGAAGCTCAAGGATCTCTACGGCCGCGTGGCCCAGATCCTGGGCAAGGCGCAGGGCCGCCGACTCACCTCGGTGGAGTGCTGCCTGCTGATCGATGAGGCGGCGGTCACCATCGTGGCCGGCAACATCCGCCGCAGCGCCGGCATGCGTCAGTTCGCCGCCGATGATCTGGCCGCCGCAGGCGCCAAGGACAATCTCTGGCAACAGGACAGCGATGGCAACTGGCGCATCGACCCGGAACGCGACGCGCTGCGCATGGCCAACCACACGCGCGTCTTCCACAGCCGCCCCAGCCGCGAGACGGTGCTGGAGGCGGTGACGAAGCAGTTCCAGAGCGGTGAGGGTGCCATTCAGTTCGCCCCTGAGGCGATCGCCCGCTCCAATGCCGATCTGCTGCCCACACCCGAACTCCGCACGGAATTCATTGAGGTGTACTGCGACCAGGGCCGCGAGGAAGCGGGCCGCTGGCTCACCACCCACCACCCCGAGATTAGCGCCAAGGAGCTGGAGCACCGCCTGGGCCGCTACGGCCTCAACCCCTGCGGCGAGATCCTCGGCGCCGACTTCCACTGCAATCTGGCCGAAATCCACCTCAACCGGATCGATCCCGATGATCTGGTGGCCCAGGAGGAGGCGTTCAGCGCCGGCGGTCTGGCCGTGGCCTGCCTGCTCAACCACCGTTTCGAGGTGGAGCGCTACCGCCAGAGCCGCGCCTGGGATCCGATCGTGGGCGTGAGCTTCACCGGCCTGTTCGACTTCTTCGTGCACGCCTTCGGCACCCCATGGCTGCAGTGGTGGGCCGCCGGCCGCCCCGACACCGACGAAGGCCTGGCCTTCAAGGCCAAGGAAGCGGAGTACCTCAGCCGCTGGAAGGCGATCGTGAACCAGGCCGTGTGGGATTACTGCGACCGGCATGGCCTGCGCCGCCCCAACCGCTGCACCACCGTGCAACCGGCCGGCACCAAGAGCCTGCTCACCGGTGCCTCCCCAGGCTGGCACCCCCCCAAGGCTCAGCGCTTCATCCGCAGGATCACATTCCGCAAGAACGATCCGGTGGCGCTGGCTTGCATGGATTACGGCTACACGATCGTGCCATCCCAGTCCGACAAGGACGACCAGGGCCGCCTGCTCAACGACCCCTTCGATCCCCGCTGCACCGAGTGGCTGGTGGAGATCCCCACCGAGGTGAGCTGGGCCAACATCCCCGGCGCCGATGCGGTGGAGATCAACACCTTCTCGGCGCTGGCCCAGTTCGACTTCTACATGCAGGTGCAGCGGCATTACACCGCGCATAACACCTCCGCAACTGTGGAGTTCCGTGAGCATGAGATCGAGCCGCTGGCCGAGGCGATCCACGCGGCGATTGACAACGGCGAGGGCTACATCTCAGCGGCGTTGCTGGCCCGCTTTGATGCCAATGCCACGTTCCCGCGACTGCCGTTCGAACCGATCGACCACGCCACCTACGAACGCCTGCAGGCGGAGGTGGTGCAGCGACGCCGCACCAGCGACTTCTTTGAGGCGCTGCAGCGCTATGACAGCGGCGAACTGATGGAGGCGGGCCCGGCCGGCTGTGATTCGGACAAGTGCCTGCTGCCGTTGGCCAAGCCCGAGAGCTGAGCTCAGCCGGTCGTGAGCAGATCGAGAGCGATCGCCACCTGTTCAAGCAGCTCGCAGCAGCGCTCGTAGTGCTGGTCAGGCGCCAAGCTCACCGGCAGGGTCTCGATCATGTCGGCCAGCTCGCGGGTGCGCAC
The DNA here is from genome assembly GCA_041158125.1 of Cyanobacteriota bacterium. Classification (GTDB taxonomy): domain Bacteria; phylum Cyanobacteriota; class Cyanobacteriia; order PCC-6307; family Cyanobiaceae; genus Vulcanococcus. The sequence continues at coordinate 101,113 of JBEBCC010000050.1, read as the reverse complement.
CGCCAGCAGGTTGGTGGAGAGAACAGCCATCGGCGCAGCGACCGGAGGCCGCGGATCCCTGCCTCCAGCATGGCCAGGGATCTTATGCGTCTCAGTCAAGACCACGGCGCGATTCTGCTGGGCATGGGAGAATGAACAGGACCGATCAGGTCAACCCCTGGAGGGGTGGTCGAGTGGTTGATGGCTCTGGTCTTGAAAACCAGCGAGGTGAAAGCCTCCGTGGGTTCGAATCCCACCCCCTCCGCTTCCACGACGGGCCGCGGCGCCCCCATCTGCCAGCGGTCAGCGGCGAGCCAGCACCGCCGTCTGTTCAAGAAGTTTTAAGGTTCCTGTGTCGATGGTCGAGTATCCCGACCGGCTGCGGCGCCTGAAGGCCTACGAGGCCGAGCCGATCCCGATCCGCGTGGGAGGCGAGGATGCAGATCCCACGTTATTTTCACCGTTCGGGCCCTTGATTGGCCGCTGTCGCCTGGAGCAGCCGTGGCTGGAGCTGATCAACCGCAGCGCCGATGCGCAGGTGCAGACGGATCAGTCCACGGAATTCGCCTTGCCACAGGAGCTGCTGCAGCTGCAGCGGCCAGCGGCGGGCACACTGCTGCAGACACTATCCCGCTCGATCGTGCGTTATGTGGAAAGCGTGCAGGGAACAGCGCCAAGCAAACTCACTTTCGAACACGTGTGGATCGTCAGCCAGGTGGCCAATACAGCCAGCCCGGTGCACTTCCACTCCGGCGATGTCTCCGGCATTCTCTATCTCAAAGTGCCCAACCTCGCGGCAGACAGCCCTGCCAGTAATTACATTCTCGGCCGACGCCAGGGCCAGATCAACTTTCTGCATGGCGGCAAACAATTGCTCAGCCGCTCCTTGATCAGCTTTGCACCGGTGGTCGGCGATCTCTACCTGTTTCCCTCCTGGCTGCTGCATGGCGTGGAGCCGTTTGATGGCAGCGGCGAACGGCGCTCGCTGTCGTTCAACGTGGCCTTGGAAGATCGCTGATCAAGGCGATCCGACCAATCTTCAGCCAGCAGTTGTTGAACTACATAGCTGGGGATACACAGATTAAAACTCAATTCAGCACACGACAGCAGATCATGCCCAATACCCTGGCGGCACGATGCGGATGACGCCCTCCACCAGATCGTTGGCCGGATCAGCGATGTGGTTTCGCCTGCTCCATGGTGAGCGCGCGCGATTCGACTGCACCACCATGCAATGCGGCCCCGGCAGCGATAGCCCCCTGTTCCACTGGATCGGTCACTGCAACGCAGCGCTGCAGCCGAAACGCTCCTGGCTCGGCCACAGCAGCCAACTCGACCGCTGCAGCCAGCTGAGGGAACCCCACCAGCCCGTGTGCATCCAGCGACGCAGCTGGGCCCTGAAGCAAAACTGCAGCCATCGCAACAGTTGCTACAGGCCGTCGTCGCTTGCATGGCCCAGCCGCCCTGAAGCCGATGACCTACGAACCCGGAACCAGTGAATGCCGTGTGCTGATCGACAGCAAGACTCAGATTGAAGCGATCCTGTTGAACCTGGTGCGGCTCGAGCACACCGAAGCAATCCGCGCCCAGCTCGTGGCCGTGCACAACCAGCTCGAAGAGCTGCATGACCAACGCCGCGACATGCGGCGTGCCGCTACGACGCCAGCGCTGCTGTAATCGGGACATCCCCCGATGCCTGGAGCGGGCCCATGGCCAGCCCACGCCCATTCCAGGCCGCCCTGCTGCTGCTCCCAGGCCTGGTGGCCCTGGCTGGTCGCTTCAGCCTGGCCGCTCCGCCAGCACCGGCGCCCCAGATCAGCCTGCGCCAGCCGATCGAGCAGGCCGATCAACGGCTCCGCGCCCAGGGCTGGCAGCCCGATGGCGACCCCGCCCTTGAAAGCCTCGATCGCGAGCTCTCCGGCAACAGCCTGACCGCCCTGCGCAGCTGCTCCGGCACCGGCGCCGGCTTCTGCCGCTACGACTACCGCCGCGGCAGCCAACAGCTCGAAGTGATCACCGTGCCCTCAGCCGATGGCGACGGCCTGGTGCATCACTGGCAACTCAGATCCGCCGCGCCGGCAGCCCCAGGCCCCTAACCTGCGTGGCAGACCACCACCCGCTCGGCCGATGCTGTTCGACAACAACAACCGCCCGGCCTGGTTGAACTGGCTGTTTCTAGCAATCTTCCTCTGGTCAAGCTGGCAACTGGCCGGCCTGTGGTTCAGCCAACTCCATCACGGATAGGCGTTCGGAACAAAGAACTGCTCGTGAATCGACGGGCGCCGGTAATCGCCGGCGCTGCGCCGTGGCGGCAATTCCAGTGCCGGTGGCGTCATATCCTCATACGGCACCTTGCTCAGCAGATGGCGGATGCAGTTGAGGCGAGCGCGGCGCTTATCGTCGGCCTCCACGGTGAACCAGGGAGCTTCTGGGATGTTGGTGTGAGCAAACATCTCATCTTTGGCCCGCGAGAACTCCACCCAGCGATCCCGCGATTGCAGATCCATCTGGCTCAGCTTCCAGCGCCGGGTTGGATCCTTGATCCTGGCCCGGAAGCGCGCCTCCTGCTCCTCATCGCTCACCGAAAACCAATACTTGACCAGGGCAATACCTGAGCGCACCAGCATGCGCTCAAACTCCGGGCACGATTGTTCAAACTCCCGCAGCTCCGCTTCACTGCAGAAGCCCATCACCCGCTCCACACCGGCGCGGTTATACCAGCTGCGATCAAACAGCACAATCTCACCAGCGCAGGGAAACTGCTCTACATAGCGCTGGAAATACCACTGGCTGCGTTGCCGGTCGCTGGGGATTCCCAGAGCCACAACCCGGCAACCCCTTGGATTCAGCGGTTCGATGATGCGCTGGATCGTGCCGCCCTTCCCCGCAGCATCACGACCCTCAAACAGCACGATCAGGCGAAAGCCCTCCGCCTTCACCCAGTACTGCATCTTCACCAGCTCCTCCTGCAGCCGGCTCAGCTCCTGTTCGTACAGCTTGCGCCGCAGCTTCTCCAGCCGGACCGGCGCGAATCTCAGCGGCGCAGAGGCGGCATCAGCCGGGTCGGCAGAGGCCATCAGCGGTGATGCTCCTGCTGCGGCGCTGGCCTGGCCTGCGGCGGCGGCCCCAGCAGCGCCCGCACCAGCCGCACCAAACCGCCGAGCACCAGCACCAGCGCCAGCAGCGCCAGGCTCACCAGCAACAGCACGCCGAACAACTGCAGCAGACCAACCAGCACCTGCGAAAAACCACCAATCAGATGGCCGATCGCCGTGCTCACCAGCAGCAGGCTGTCAACATCGATCCAGCGCGGCAGCTGCAGCTGCACCACCAGCAGGCCGACACCGGCACTGATCAGCAGCAGCGCCTCCAGAAGCCGTCGGGCGCGACCGCGGGACCGACGACGCCTGCGCACCACGGGCCTGGGCTGGGCGACCTGCCGACCGCTGCTCACCAACTGCAGACGGCGAGGCCGGCTCATGACTCCAGGCGGTAGCCAGCGCCGCGCATCCAGCGCTCGAATTCGATCAGCACCAGTTCATTCGGGCAGTCGACCAGGCTCAGGTCGCCCACCGTGCAATCCCCCTGGCCGCCGTGATGCAGCGACAGGTGGAAATCACAGCCGCTCAGGCCGCAGACCTCCGGGTCGCTGCGCACCACGACATCCAGACAGGCGCCCAGCCGCGTGACGCGGCGGCGCAGTTCAGACCAGGTCATCGCGGTGATCACGTCAGCACCAGTGTGGAGGGATTGACGCCATCGTCAACGGGAGCGCGGTGCCGCCGGCACCGCTGGTTCGGCGCCGACGCCGGCCTGCGTAGCGCGGGGCGTCGCTGGGATCAGAGCCGTGAGGGCAGCCGCAATCAGGAGCGCGCCCACACCAGCCAGCGGCGCCGCCAGCAGCTGCGGCAGCGGCTGGCGGCGCTTGAGCTCACGGCGCCGCAGCGGCTGCGGCGCCGGCAACGCAAAGGGCACCACCACGCGAGGATCCAGCCGCAACGCATCCAGGCAGCGCACCAGGTCGGCCAGCTCGGCATCATCAAGCTCCAGCCGCAGCGGCGGTGTATCCGGCTGGCTGCTGCGCAGCTCCAGCCGATGGCCCGCTGCAGCCGGGCTGATCGCCACCGGCTCGTCATCGCGGCCGAACGGCCGTGGCTGGGCGCTGAGCAAGTGGCGGGCGTAGGCCAGCACTACGGCCATCAGCGCCTCAAGATGCTCGCGTTTGCCCTCCAGCTCCGTGCGCCCCGCCAGCGCCAGGCTGAATCCGGTGAGGATGCCCAGGCTGTCGCTGCCCTGTCCGGCGGACAGGTCCGGCAGGCCCTCCAGCACCAGGCGGCAGCTGGTCTGTTCGTAGCGGGTGGAAAGCTTCATTCGGTACTCAGGTGCCAGGGGCGATCAGCTGGCCGCATCCAGGAGGCTGGCGCGCAGCCGCTCGAACCCACCCGGGCCCGCGCTCAGCGCCATCGCCTGGATCAGCTCGCGGCTGAGCGTCGGGCCCTGATGCGGATCCAGCAGACGCTGCACAGCGCCGCGACGCAGATTGAAGCGCTCGCGCAGCAGCTCCTCAAGCCGACTGTGGAACAGCGCCCAGCGCTGGGCGGTGATCGCGGGCGGCTCAGCGCTTGAGAGCAGGCTGCGCAGCATCGGATACAGCCGATCCGCCAGGGCCGTGAGGATGCGGATCAGGGCGTCAGCCTCGGCCGGCTGCAGCGCACCGCGGCGGGTGGCGCGGCGCAGCGGGTTGGCACAGCGCCGCTTCCACAGCTCAACACGATTGGGCAACACATCGGTCATGCCCATCTCCTCGCTGAGCCAGACCATCGCCTCGCCACCGTTGAGATCCAGCGCTTCAGCGCACAGCAGCATCAGGTCAAGCCGCTCGATGCCGCGCCGCGGCAACAGGCGCCCAGACGGAACCGCGACAGACTGGGCCGATGGGGCATCGCTCATGGCGGTGATCCTGCCAGCCATGGCGGCCATCCGTCGACCGCAGACGCGCCCGTGCTGACACGGGTGCCAGGGCAGCGGCAGCAGCGCCTGCGAGAGTGACCGCAGACAGAGCACCGACCCACTCGCACCATGGGCACCCCGGAGCTGCGCGCCTTGGTGCGCGAGATCCCTGACTTCCCCAAACCCGGCATCCTGTTTCGGGACATCAGCCCGCTGCTGCGGCAGCCGGAGGCCTGGCAGGAGGTGGTCCGCCAGCTGGGTGCGATCTGCGATCGCCTCCAGCCGGAGCTGATCGTCGGCATCGAGAGCCGCGGCTTCATCGTTGGCACGAGCCTGGCCACCGACCGCCGCATCGGCTTCGTGAAAGCCCGCAAACCCGGCAAGCTGCCGCCACCGGTGGAAGCGGTGGACTACGAACTGGAATACGGCAGCGATCGGCTTGAGATCATCCGCCAGGGCTTCGACCATCGCCCCCGCGTGCTGATCGTGGACGACCTGCTGGCCACCGGCGGCACCGCCGCGGCCTGCGCCGAGCTGGTGGAACGCGTGGGGGGTGATCTCTGCGGCCTGGCCTTCGTGGTCGAGCTGGCCGACCTGAACGGACGCGCCCGACTGCCGGCGGGTGTGCCAGTGGAGTCCCTGATCGTGTACTGAAAACACAACCAGTCGGCGCCGGCGCTGATCGTCAATCCTGCTGCCCCTGCCAGCCAAACAGCTGATCAAGCTGATCGAGGCTGATCAGACCGAAACGCCACAGCACCACCGGCAGTGGCGCCTGCTCCAGCTCCGCCTGGCGCAGTCCCAGCTCCAGAGCGCTGTCGGCCAGCCCGAACTCCAGCTGCAGGCGGCGCAGCAGCGCCTCACTCGGCGGCGGCTGGGGCGAGCTGCTGATCACCATGGCCGCGGGCGCGAAGGGCTCTTGGCTCCATCCTGCTCAGGGACGCAGCAGGCGCAAGGGACCATCGGTCATGGCGCCGAGCACCAGCCGCCGCAGCGGCGGTAGCGCAGCCAGAAGCGCCAGTGCCATCCGGCGCAGCGGCAGCAGCAGCGGCTGACGGTTGGAGAACAGCCGCACCAGCGCATCGGTGGCCAGAAGGACCGCTATGACATCGAGCCCGCGGCGGCGGGCATAGCGGCCCGGCAGATCGGCGGCTCTGAAACGCCCCTCGGCGCAGCGTCGAGCCAACGTGGCCAGCGCCGCCACATCGCGCCAGCAGAGATTGAGCCCCTGCCCACCCACCGGATGGCAGCGATGGGCCGCTTCCCCCAGCAGCACCAGCCGCCGCCGCCGCAGCGGCCAGGCCAGCTCCCAGGCCACGGCAAAGGCGCGCGGCTGATCCAGCAGCACCTCCGCCTGCAGCGCCTCCGGCAGCGCCGCACTCAGGGCATCCAGGAAGGCCGCGCCATCCAGACGCTCCAGCTGTTGCAGCCGCGGCAGCGGCGCACTCCACACCAACTGGTAGGCATCACCACCGAGGGGAAGCACGGCGAAGGGTCCCTCCGGCCGGAACAGCTCCCAGGCCTGCTCCGGTACACCGCCGCGCAGGCGCACCTGCACGGTGAGGCAACCCTGGCGGTAGGCGAAGCCCCAGCGGCGCAGACCCGCCGCCCGGCGGCTGGGGGAAGCATGGCCATCGGCGGCCACCAGCAGATCAAAGCGATCAGCGGCGGACAGGACCGCGGCCGCCGGCACCGGCCGGCCGAGCTGCAGCTGAATGGCTGGCTCCGCCTGCAGCGCCTGCAGCAGCACTGCCATCAATGGCGGATGCTGCAGGATCCAGCCCACGGCGTCGCCGGCGGCAACGGTTCGATGGGCGGTAGGCAGGTCGTCGCTGCTGAAGGTGAGCTGACGCGACAGGGCGCGATCGCACAGCTCCAACCGTTGAAATGGCGCCAGAGCGGGCTGGAGCGGCTGCCAGAGCTGCAACTGCTCCAGCAGCTCGCGGCTGGAGTGGGTGAGGGCATAGGCGCGGCTGCGCACACTCAGCTGGGCCGGGCTGAGCGGGTCACAGAGCTGCACCTGCCAACCGGCGCGGGCCAGGGCCAGGGCCGCCAGGGCACCGCTGGGGCCAGCACCGTGCACCCGGGCCCGCAATGCAGCTGGCGTCTGAGGCGAAGGCACGGGCACGGGCACAGGCAACAGCAACAAAAAACCGCAGCACGATTCTGTGCTGCGGTGATGGGTGAGCGCGCCCGAGAGCGCGCTGTGACTCTGGAGCAGACAGCGATCAGCCGATGCCGAGTAGACCACGGGTGAAGGCCTCGCCGCCGAGGGCGAATTCGGTAGCCAGAAGTGCGATGAAGCCGAGCATGGCCATGCGGCCATTCAGCTTCTCGGCGCGCTCATGAAAGCCCCAGCCGTTGTCGGCATCCACCACCTGCATGCGGGGTTCGGTGGCAAAGGCGTTGAGGCGACCGCCATCCTCTTCGGTGACGGTGGCGCCGCGGATCACAGAGGGAGCGGCGGGATTGGCCTGAACCATTGGAGCCTCGCGGGTGGGTGTTGCTCGAATTGTAACGCAATATTGCGGGGTGTAACGGGGTCGTAACCGCATCGCCGCTGCAACCGCTGCCCGCGGGCTCCCGCCAGGCCTGCCGGCCGCCCCAGCTCAGGCCAGTCGCCGCAGGCACAACTCCTCAAATGCCGGCCGCAGCAGATAGGGGTATTCCCCCACCCAAAGCTTCAGCTGCGGCAGCCAGGCATCGCTCAGGGCACCGATACGCGAAAAATCCTTGCGCTCGCTCAACACCACGCAGCGCACCACCATGCCGCGCCGGATCGCCTTGTGCTTCTTGTCAAAGGGAAAGCGCACGCTGCCGAGATAGCCGTCCTCGTCCTCCAGCTCCAGGCACAACCAGGTGCGGCGGTTCTCCACCAGCTCCAGCCGCCCCTGCCGATCGGTGGTTTCCTGGCGACCTTCCACCAGTTCGCGCGTGTAGAGATCAGCCACCTCCCCCTCAAAAATCGCCGCCGCGGGGTAACGCCTCAGGGTGGCGTTCCTGCGGCCCGCCTCAAGGATCGGCCCCCACAGCACATACAGCAGGAAGACAAAACCCACCACCAGCATGATCGGTGCCACCTGGCTGGACATCGCCACCCTGTCGCTCACAAGCAGGCTGATCACCCCACCGATCACCGAGATGAACAGCCGCTGCAGCACCATCTGGGGGCTGCCGCTGCAGGCGTTGAACTGGGGCCCCGTGGCCACCGCCGGAATCAGGCGCGGCAGCTCACCGGGGCGCAGCGGAATCAGCATCGGTTCGGCTTGAGCGCGGCTTCTGGGGAGCGGGGGCAGCGACTTCAGCACCGCTGAAAGCCGGGCCACCGGCTGCTGCCCATGTTGCCGCCCGGAAGCATGGGGCGCAGGTGCACATCAGAGCAGCCGCTCGAGGCCGTACACCAGCCCCGCAAGGCTCCGCACCCGCCGCACGCTCAGCAGCACCCCGGGCATGTAGGCGGAGCGGTCGATGGTGTCGTGGCGCAGGGTGTACGTCTCCCCCGGTGCGCCGAACATCACCTCCTGGTGGGCCACAAGCCCGGGCAGGCGGATCGAGTGCAGACGCAGACCGCTCTCACGCAGGCCACCACGGCAGCCCGCCAGCGTTTCGTGCTCCTCCACCTGCGCCGCGTTGAAGCTGCGTCCAAGCTCCTCCATCAGTTCGGCGGTCTTGATGCAGGTGCCGCTCGGCGCATCCGCTTTGCGGTTGTGATGCAGCTCAGTGAGCTCGGCGAAGTCATAAAAGCGGGCGGCGGCGGCGGCCGCCTGCTGCAGCAACACCATGCCCACCGAGAAGTTGGGGATCACAGCGCCACCCACCGAAGCCTTCTCGGCAAAGCCGGCCAGATCGCTGATCTGCGCCGGCGAGAGCCCCGTGGTGCCGATCACCGGATGCACGCCGTAGGCAATCGCGGCCCGGGTGTGCTCGTAAACGACCGAGGGGTGGGTGAAATCCACCAGCACAGCGCCAGCACCAGGACCGTCGTTGCGCACCGCCTGGCTGGCCTGGCAGAGGCTGCCCTCGAAATCAGCCGTGATCGCCACCTCCAGCTCAGCGAGCCCCAGCTCCAGGCCCACATCCAGCCCTTCCTTGCCCGGGGTGGTGTCGATCGCCGCCATCAGGCGGCAATCGGGTGCAGCGGTCACCGCCTTCACAACCTCGGCGCCCATGCGGCCGAGGGCACCGGCCACCACCACGGCGATGGGCTTGGCGGGGTTGGATGCGGCGCTGCTCATAGCCAGGAATCGGGGCGGGGCACGTGAGCAGAGCCTATGGGCCCCCCGCCGGACATCCCGGCCGGGCGCCATCAAAGTGCCTGCAGAGCCACATCACCACGTGCCCGTACTCGCCGCCCTGCCCAGCATCGATGGCCTCACCACCGCCCTGGTGGCGGTCGCCGTGATCATCCTGGTGGCCCAGCTGCTCGGCGCCCTGCTGGAGCGCTGGGGACAGCCGCGGGTGATCGGGGAAATCCTCGGCGGCATCGCCCTCGGGCCGAGCCTGCTCGGTGCCCTGGCACCGGCGCTGCAGCAGAGCCTGTTCGGCCCGGCCCTGCGACCCCAGCTCAACCTGCTGGGGCAGCTGGGGCTGGCTCTGTTCATGTTCCTGCTGGGGCTGGAGCTCAATCCAGCCCTGCTGCAGGGGCGGATTCCCCTGGCCAGTCGGATCACAGCGGTGGGTGTCGGCCTGCCGCTGCTGCTGGGCGTGGGGCTGGCCCTGCTGCTGGAGGCCTGGCAGCCGCTGCTGCTGCCTGGTGACCACAGCCTGGCCGGCGCCCTGTTCATGGGCACCGCGATGGCGATCACCGCCTTCCCAGTGCTGGCACGGATCCTGCAGGAGCGTCAGCTCACCGACCAGCCCCTCGGCGCCCTGGCGATCAGCGTGGCCGCCATCGACGACCTGTTCAGCTGGATTCTGCTGGCCGCCGTCGTGGCCTACGCCCGCTCCGGCCAAGCCTGGGGTGCCCTCACACCGCTGCTGCTCACGGCCGTCTGGGCGCTGCTGCTGCTGCGGGGGCTGCGGCCGTTGCGGCGATGGTTGGAGCGCTACATCGCCGGCGGTGGCAGCGTGGGACCGCTGCTGCAGGTGGGCCTCATCGCCGGCGCCCTGATCAGCGGTGCCGTCACTGAAGCGATCGGGGTGCACCTGATCTTCGGCGCCTTCCTCTGGGGGCTGGCGATGCCACGCCAGGGGCAGCTGCAGCAGCTGCTGGAGCTACGCCTGCAATCCGTGGTACTCCAGCTGATGCTGCCCCTGTTCTTTGCGATCAGCGGCCTCAACACGCAGCTGCAGGTGCTGAGCGACCCCGAGCTGCTGCTGGCTGCCCTGGTGGTGCTGGCGGTGGCGGTGGCGGGCAAGTTTCTGGGCACCTGGATCACCGCCAGCCGCAGCGGCGTGCCGGCGCGGGAAGCCCAGGCGCTCGGCTGGCTGATGAACACCCGCGGCCTGACCGAGCTGGTGATCCTCAACGTCGGCCTGGGCCTGGGGGTGATCAGCACAGAGCTGTTCAGCATCGGCGTGCTGATGGCGATCGCCACCACCTTGATGACCGGGCCACTGCTGGAGCGGCTCGGCTACCGCCGTCAAGCCTTCGGGCATCGCCTGTAACACCCTGCGGCAGGCGCTCGCGCAGCGGCGCCGGTGTTCGTAGGCTCCTTCACATTGCTCAATCCGCGCGCATGTTCACGCAGGTCCGCTCCGCCTCCCGCCGCGTCAGCCCCGCGGAGGTGAACGGTCGGGCGGTGATGCGGGCGGTTTACGTGGTGCTGGAGCCCCAGTACCAGAACGCCCTCACCCAGGCCGCCACCTCCCTCAACGACCAGAACGGCCCCCTGGCGATCGACCTGAGCGGCTACCTGATCGAGGAGCTGCGCGACCCACAGAACTACGACGACTTCTGCGCCGACGTGGCCGAGGCGGACGTGTTCATCGCCTCGCTGATCTTCATCGAGGACCTGGCCCAGAAGGTGGTGGATGCCGTGGCCCCCCACCGCGACCGCCTCAAAGCGGCAGTGGTGTTCCCCTCCATGCCCGAGGTGATGCGCCTGAACAAGCTGGGCACCTTTTCGATGGCCCAGCTGGGCCAGAGCAAGAGCGCCATCGCCGGCTTCATGAAGAAGCGCAAGGAGGCCGGTGGCGCCGGCTTCCAGGACGCGATGCTCAAACTGCTCAACACCCTCCCCACGGTGTTGAAGTACCTGCCGGTGGAGAAGGCGCAGGATGCCCGCTCCTTCATGCTCAGCTTCCAGTACTGGCTGGGGGGAACGCCGGACAACCTGCGCAACTTCCTGCTGATGCTGGCGGACAAGTACGTCTTCCCGCGCGGCAAGAGCGCCGAGGGCAGTGATCGCCCTGCGCTGCAGGTCGCCGATCCGGTGGTGTTCCCCGACCTCGGTATCTGGCACCCGCTGGCACCGTCGATGTTCGAGGACCTCAAGGAGTACCTCAACTGGAACTCCAGCCGCAAGGATCTCTCCGAAGCTGCCCGCAAGGGTCCGGTGATCGGCCTTGTTCTGCAGCGCAGCCACATCGTCACCGGTGATGAGGCTCACTACGTGGCCGTGATCCAGGAGATGGAATATCGCGGCGCCACCGTGATCCCGGTGTTCTGCGGCGGGCTCGACTTCACCAAACCGGTCAACGCTTTCTTCTACGACCCGCTCAACCCGGATCAGCCCCTGGTCGACGGCGTCGTCTCGCTCACCGGCTTCGCCCTGGTGGGCGGCCCGGCCCGGCAGGACCACCCCAAGGCGATTGAGGTGCTCAAGAAGCTGAATCGCCCCTACATGGTGGCGCTACCGCTGGTGTTCCAGACCACCCAGGAATGGGAGGAGAGCGATCTTGGACTGCACCCGGTGCAGGTGGCCCTGCAGATCGCCATTCCCGAGCTGGATGGTGCGATCGAACCGATCGTGCTCAGCGGCCGCGACGATGCCACCGGCAAAGCTCATACCCTCCAGGACCGGGTCGACGCCATCGCTGAACGCGCGATCCGCTGGGCATCGCTGCGGATCAAGCCGCGCCATGAGAAGAAGCTGGCGATCACCGTGTTCAGCTTCCCGCCCGATAAGGGCAACGTTGGCACCGCCGCCTACCTCGATGTGTTCGGCTCGATCCACCGCGTGCTGGAGGAGATGCGCGCCCAGGGTTATGCGGTGAACGATCTGCCGGCCACGCCCAAGGCGCTGATGGACGCGGTGCTCAAGGATCCCGAAGCGATGGAGGGGTCACCTGAACTTGCCATCGCCCACCGCATGAGTGTTGCCGAATACGAGCGGCTCACTCCCTACTCCGAACGCCTGGAGGAGAACTGGGGCAAGCCGCCCGGCACCCTCAACACCGATGGCACCAACCTGCTGATCTTTGGCCGCCACTTCGGCAATGTGTTCGTAGGCGTTCAGCCCACCTTCGGCTACGAGGGTGATCCGATGCGTCTGCTCTACTCCCGCAGCGCCAGCCCTCACCACGGCTTTGCCGCCTACTACACCTACCTGGAGAAGGTGTGGGGGGCCGATGCGGTGCTGCACTTCGGCACTCACGGCTCGCTCGAGTTCATGCCCGGTAAGCAGATGGGCATGAGCGAAACCTGCTACCCCGATTCGCTGATCGGCGCACTGCCCAACCTCTACTACTACGCCGCCAACAACCCCTCGGAAGCCACGATCGCTAAACGACGCGGCTACGCCGAGACGATCTCCTATCTCACTCCGCCTGCCGAAAACGCTGGTCTCTACAAAGGTCTGAAGGAACTGGGCGAGTTGGTGGGCTCCTACCAGCAACTGCGTGAAGGCAGCCGCGGCGTGCAGATCGTCAACGCTGTGGTGGAAACCGCGCGCCAGTGCAACCTCGACAAGGACGTGCAGCTGCCGGAGGTGGATGCCGCTGAGCTCGATCTGGACGGCCGCGACGCCGTGGTGGGTGCGGTGTACCGGCAGCTGATGGAGATCGAAAGCCGGTTGCTCCCCTGTGGCCTGCACACGATCGGCAAGCCCCCCACCGCCGAGGAGGCGATCGCCACCCTGGTGAACATCGCGGCCCTGGAACGCGAAGAGGAGGGCATCCGCTCCCTGCCGGGCCTGTTGGCTGAGAGCCGTGGCCGCACGATCGACGACGTCTACAAGGGCAACGACGACGGTGTCCTCGCCGATGTGGAGCTCAACCGCGTCATCACCGAAACATCCCGGGCCGCCGTCGGCGCGATGGTGAAAGCCGTGACCGGCGCCGATGGCCGCGTCACCCTGCGTCGCAACTTCGGCTGGTTCTTCAACCTGCTGGAGCGCTTCGGCTTCAAGCTGCCCAGCCCCTGGCTGAGCGCCTGCCGCGCCGCTGGCTTCCCGGATGTGGACCAGGGCGAACTGGACACGCTGTTCACCTACCTGCAGTTCTGCCTTGAGCAGGTCTGCGCCGATCTGGAGATGCAGAGCCTGCTCAAGGCCCTCGATGGCGAGTATGTGTTGCCCGGCCCCGGCGGCGACCCGATCCGCAACCCCGGCGTGCTGCCCAGCGGCAAGAACCTGCATGCCCTCGATCCCCAGGCAATCCCCACCCGGGCTGCGATCGCCGCCGCCAAGGGGGTGGTCGACAAGCTGATCGAACGCCAGAAGCAGGAACAGGGCACCTGGCCTGAAACGATCGCCTGCGTGCTCTGGGGCACCGACAACATCAAGACCTATGGCGAATCACTGGCCCAGATCCTCTGGTTCATCGGCGTCAAGCCGGTGCCCGATTCCCTGGGTCGGGTGAACAAGCTGGAGCTGATCTCGCTTGAGGAGCTGGGACGCCCCCGCATCGATGTGGTGGTGAACTGCAGCGGTGTATTCCGCGATCTGTTCATCAACCAGATGGCCCTGATCGATCAGGGCGTGAAGATGGCCGCTGAGGCCGATGAGCCCCTGGCAATGAACTTCGTGCGCAAGCACAGCATCGAACAGGCTGAGAAGGAAGGCATCTCCCTGCGCGATGCCGCCACCCGTGTGTTCTCCAACGCCAGCGGCAGCTACAGCTCCAACGTCAACTTGGCGGTTGAGAACAGCACCTGGGAGGAGGAGAATGAACTGCAAGAGATGTATCTCTCCCGCAAAACCTTTGCCTTCAACGCCGACAACCCAGGCGAGATGAATCAAAAGCGGGAGGTATTCGAATCGGTGATGAAAACCGCCGATGTGACCTTCCAGAACCTCGATTCCGCTGAGATCTCACTCACCGATGTAAGCCACTACTTCGACAGCGACCCCACCAAGCTGATTCAGGGCCTGCGCGACGACGGCAAGGCTCCGGCGAGCTACATCGCCGACACCACCACCGCCAACGCCCAGGTGCGCTCCCTCAGCGAAACCATCCGCCTCGATTCCCGCACCAAGCTGCTGAATCCCAAGTGGTATGAGGGCATGCTCAACTCCGGTTACGAGGGCGTGCGTGAGGTGGCCAAGCGCCTCAACTTCACCTTGGGCTGGAGCGCCACCAGCGGCGCCGTCGACAACTTTGTGTATGAAGAGGCCAACGACACCTTCATCAACGATCCGGAGATGCGCAAGCGGCTGATGGAGCTCAACCCCCACAGCTTCCGCCGCATCGTCGGCACGCTGCTGGAGGTGAACGGCCGTGGCTATTGGGAAACCTCCGACGAGAACATCCAGCAACTGCAGGAGATCTACCAGGAGATTGAAGACCGCATTGAAGGCGTCAGCCAAGCCTGAAGCTGTTATGCCGGCTCAGGTCGACCCCTGGGCCGGCATAACAGCGAAGTAGAACGAGTGGGCTTCTTTCTCCAAGCCACTGAGCGGCCTGCTCGCTCATCGCTCTGCCCATCGACCGGGACATTGCAGCAGTGGCGAACGGTTCGATTCTCCAGATGCGTTCAATAGGCCAACCGCCAGTTGCTGGGTTTTCGATCCCGCGATCTGTGAGAGGCTGATCGTTGTGAAAAACTCATCCCGATCACCGACCACGGCTGCAACATTGCTCAGGGTCTGTCCTTGAGTGCCGTAGACAACCACACGCGCTGGCCGGCCACGGTCCGATCGCCAGCGCACTGTCAGGCTCACATCATTACAGAATAGGCTCTGCAAACCGGGTGTAACACCAGGCGTATACGCCAGGGATGGCTGGACAATGCCGACAGACACAGCAGCGGCCGCGAATGCCAGAAACACAGCGACGAAACCCGAGCGGCTGCAGTTATCCGACTCATACCTTTGCACGTGACGCATCAGGGCTGCCAGGAACCACCAGCCCAAGCTAGGCATCGCAGGAGGAGAAGAGCAAGGCATACCTGATTGGTTTCAGGTTCTCAGACAAGACTGCGCCGCAGCACAGCCAGTGATTCAACGACCTGCCTGCTCCTGGCCGGCACACCATGAGCACCCAAGTGGTGCTCGAATCAGAATGACCTTGGCGTGGGGCGCACCGGTGCAGACCGATCTTCACCACAGGATCTGCTGCCCGATCGACGACCATTCTGGCTTCAATCACAGCTGCCAAGGTCTGCGCGGCATCGAGTTGCCATTGCCGACAGCACTGCTTTGTTGAACGACCAGACTTAGCCCAAAACACGAGCTCGCCATTCGCCAACGCAATAGGGACAAACGGCCTTCAAATTCAATACCTTTCAATTTATTCTTGATGCCATCGAGGCCAATCATCAGGCCGTGCGTGGATGAGCCGGCGTCGATGATCGGAAAGTCAGTTATCAACCAGCCCTGCAAAAGACTCAAACGCATTTTCAACATGAAACATGCTGTGGCGATAGCCAGTGGCGGCAAGCTGCTGCCCATAGCTGGCTGAAGGCCAGACGGACATAATCGGAACCGCCCTTGCAAAGGCTGGAGTCCCATCCCCTGGTTGAGCCGACGCCATCACGGTGTGCATCCGGCATTCGAAGCAGCTATCACCCTCCGGGGACCATACGGCTCTGGGCTTGTTGGCCTTGATCAGCAGATCGCAAGCCAGCGAACTCAAGTTGGGGGCTGATGACGCGCCTGCAGCTGATGATGAAATGGCCGCAAGGCTGTGGGCTGCAACGATTGCTGGCAGCGACAGGACATCGATGGAGACGTTCTTGATCGCAACAGACATTGTCGCGTCGGATGAATCGCCCCACTCCATCTTTCCAGAGCGCGGCAGCAATCCTGCCCCCCTGAACGATCGGGCGGTCAACCTGGGCGCATCGAACAACCGCAGAGCGCAATCCCTGACCAGCGCGGGCGATCGACAGGATCTGCCGCTCGGGGGCCTATGGGCATCAGGGCAGCCGCTCAGCCTCCCGGCGCCTGCACCAGGCCGAGGCCGGCATCACGGCTGGGAATCGTCAATCGGCGCACATTTCCCATCAGCGACTGCCACAGCAGTTGAGCATTGGCGCGAGGGCCAAGCGCTTCCGCCCAGAGGGCGGCGATCCCTGCCACATGCGGCACCGCCATGCTGGTGCCGGAGTCGATGCGATAGCGGGACGCTCGACCGGCCAGCGGAGCAGGCTCCGGCCAGCTGGAGAACACCTGCACGCCAGGAGCGGCCAGATCCACACCTCCGCCCTGGGGATTGATCCCACCATTGGATGACACGGCCAGCCGCAAGGCGGCATCAACCGACGCCACCGCCATGATCGATGGACAGTTGGCCGGATGGCTGACCGGCATCGGTGGCTCCAGCCGCATGTCGGTGCCGGGCCAGCGGCTGTCATTACCGGCAGCGGCAATCAACAGACAGCCTGGACTCCGGCTCAGAGCCCGCTGCGCCACCTGTTCAAACTGCTGCGAATAGGACTGGCCCACCCGTGTACTCACACCAGCTGACAGGGAGACCACCTGGCAACCACTGGCAATGGCCCAATTGATCCCCGCCAGCATGGCTCCATCGGTACCCCGCGTGGTTCGATCCAACACCTTGCCCACATAAACCTCCGCGCCATAGGCACAGCCATAACGCCTGGAACCACCCGCCAGTTGCTGAAAACCGACAGCGGTACCAAGGCAGTGGGTGCCATGACCATGGCGATCATCCACCGATTCACCAGCTACAAACGAGCGCATCCTGGCCGGATCGAGCCGCAGCGCCAAATCCGGATGGTTCAGATCAACGCCGCTGTCGAGCACCGCCACACGAACACCGCGGCCACTACGCGGCGATTGATGCACACGGGTGGCCTGCAGCCCCCATGTGAACTGATCCGTATCCGCCAGGGCAGCCCGGAGCGGAACGGCGGGGCGGGGATCGGATGCGCCAGTCAACAGCGGGGCAACCACCTGGCCTGCCAACTGCGCATAGAGATGATCAACCGCATCGCGGTAGCCACGCAGATAGCTGAGATCAAGCTCAGCAGAATGTTGATCCGGCAAGGCGTAGACATAGCGCTCAGGCTCCAGAGTCTGAATCGCCCCCCTGCCATCCACCACAGACTGAATGCCACTGAGCTGCGCAGCCTCACCCACACCAATCACAGCCGCATTGAACTGATCGAGCACCAGAACGTCGGCGGCATCTGCCTCCGTCATGTCCACAGCGGAATCCCGATAGTCGGATGCCCTGCAGACACTCGCCAAGCCGGCCACATCCTTGAGGGCGGCAAGGCCGGCCTGCAGACCGGCCTCCGTATCAGGCAGCAGAACGAGATAGCGGCCGGTACAAGTTCCGGCATCAACAAGATCAACCCCGGCGGGGAGCGCAGCATCGCTGACCATCAGCACCAGACCGCAGTTAACAGCACGAAGATTAGAAATAGATGCGGCAGATGGCTATCGCCAAAGAGGCAAAAACTTCCTGAAGAACAAGTGGTCGCGACGGCTCACCGAAGCAGCGACCATCCGGCTGGCGGCGCCACGAACAGGCTTGCGAATCACCGCCAGCGATCAAATGATCTCCACATGGAAGGCGAGAGCCAATGGCTCACTGCTGGCGTGCAGCTGCCCAGCAGAGACCATCGACGGCGACTGCGCCGCCTCCCCAGGCTGAGAGCCAGTTGCCTGGGGCTGGTGCACGGCAGCTCCATGGCGGGTGTGCACCACGACCTTGACGGCCTCGGCAGCCAGATCAGGAGGCAGAGGAAAGACGCTGCCAGCCCGCAAATGCGATTGGCAGTTTGCACACCCCTGCACAGTCCAGCGGCTGAGCACAGCATCGACACCGATCAACTCGTGCCTTCCCTCACGGCTGGAGGCATAGGCAGCAATGATAAAGGAGCCTGGAATTCTGGAACGATCGAGTCCACTCACGAGCAACGATTGGCGGTGTGCAGACGCAGAAGCCGTTGGCGGCGCGGCCGACTGCTGGGCATAGTCATCCAGCGAACCGGGACCATAGCTATAACCAAGCTGCGACACAATGTCAATACAATCACGACTGGCATAGCTGCTGCCATCCGCACGAGTGAACGGCAGCAGCGGCGTCGACATACTCAACTGATCACCAAGATTTGCACCGGCCGGAGGTGGCGCAGTGTTACTGTCGTAGTAAGAACCGGGATCCTGAGGATCCATGGTGAAGTGCTGCGTGCAACCATGGCGCTGCTGCCAAATCCAGAAGGTGTAGTCAATAAAGCAATGATGGAAATAAAAGATTGGATCCAAGGCGGCCGTATCATTCTCACCCATATCGCCATTGGCG
The DNA here is from genome assembly GCA_041158125.1 of Cyanobacteriota bacterium. Lineage (GTDB taxonomy): Bacteria > Cyanobacteriota > Cyanobacteriia > PCC-6307 > Cyanobiaceae > Vulcanococcus. The sequence goes on along the minus strand of JBEBCC010000050.1, from coordinate 82,588 downwards.
CCAGCGATCGGCGAGGCGTTATAGGCGGGCACATCGTAGCCACCTACTGCCAGATGCATGAAGTTATGGGGATCCTCAATTGACACCACTGGACGCACGCCATGCGGGTGAGCCTTGTTCCAGGCCTTCTGAGAAGTGGTATTGGAGAACAGCGTGTAATTAGGGGCATCAAGGCAGGCGATGAACCGATCCACGACCAAGCCACGGGTCTTGCCACCGGAGACCACAGGCATGGTAAGCCAAGCCATGATATTCGCATCAAGCGTTTTCACATTTGCGGCATAATTTGGGAAACCAGCATTATGATCAAGCGTGTTCTGCTGATCCTTCTCCGTACCAACTAAGCCCGAAAGCGGATAACGAACAGTTTCATAGCCAGCCGGCTTGCTGTAATTCGGTGAATCGGGGTTGCTGCCATCATCACTGGCCAGGTTATCCTGAATCGCCATCGGCAAGACAAATGAGCGCAGAGGATTATCTATCCATTCGCCATCCAACAACCACATCTCATCCGTCAGGGCGCGGGGAATACCATTCTGCTGAGATTGCAGACTGCACTCATCCCAGAAGGGCAATGTGACCGATTCGCAGCCTGGAATCGAGCGCAGCGCATCTTCCAGCTTGACAAGATAAACCCGATGCCAAGTGGGAAACAGCACGGTGCCATGCTGACAATATCCCCCCCACCAGGCGCTGTTCGTGCTGCCGGGGCCGCGGAAGGGTTCGCCGTGGAAACCGCCCAACATGAAAAACGACTGGGGATCCGTAGGAGGTAATGCCTTGATGCCGCGCCAGGCACGCATCAAGGTATCGAGCGGCTCCGTCTTGCCTGCGTCGTAATCAGCCTGTAGGTCGCTCAATGAACGACGAACCCGGCAGGCGCCTGCAGTGCTCATCAACGTCGATGCATCTGACCTGTTGTAGGGATGCAGTCATGGCGCGTCAACGCAGCCGACAGCACCGCTGAGAGCCACAGCCATCCGCATCACCTGGGCGATCGGGCCCACGTCGTGCACGCGCAGCACCGCAGCACCGCGATCCACAGCCAACGCACACACGGCCGCTGTGCCCCACAGCCGCGCCCGCGGACGCGGCTCCGCCAGCACCGCACCGATGAAACGCTTGCGCGAGGGCCCCACCAACAGCGGATAACCAGCCGCCCCAAGCTCCGGTAACCGCCGCAGCAACTCCAGGTTGTGCTCGGTGGTCTTGGCAAATCCCAGGCCTGGATCCCAGACCAGCTGGCGCGGCTGCACACCGGCCGCCAGTGCCGCAGCCGTAGCCGCTTCCAGCTCGGCCCGCACCTCGGTCACCACATCGCCGTAGTGGGCCAGGCTGTCCATGGAGCAGCTATCGCCGCGGCTGTGCATCAGCACATAGGGGCAACCCGCCCGGGCGATCAGGGCCAGCATCGCCGGATCGCGCCGGCTGCCGGCCGGTGCCGCTGCGCTCACGTTGGCACCGCGCACGTCATTGATCCAGTCAGCCCCGGCCGCCAGGGCAGCCTCAGCCACCTCCGCCTCGAACGTGTCGACCGAGAGCCGCAGGCGGGGATGATCGGCCCGCAACGCCTGCAGGGCATCCAGCACCGGCAGCAGCCGCTGCAACTCAACCGCGGCGCCCACCATCTCAGCCCCGGGCCGGGTGCTCTGGGCACCGACATCCAACAGATCAGCCCCCTGGGCCAGCAGCCGCCGCGCCTGGACCAGGGCTCGCTGCGGCGTGCTGAAACATCCGCCATCACTGAAGGAATCGGGGGTGACATTGATCACCCCCATCAGCAACGGTCGTCGATCCCAGCTGCCGTGGGCATCGACAGACAACGGCGCAGCGCCCACGGCCTCAGGCCGCCACCGGCACCTGATAGTTGGCGATACGAGCGAAGCCCTCCGGGTCGAGCGAGGCACCGCCCACCAGCACGCCGTCGATGTCGCTCTGGGCCATCAGCTGATCGATGGTGGCGGGATTCACCGAACCGCCGTACTGCACCACCACCTCGGGATAGCCCACCCACTGGCGGATCAGGCCACAGATGCGGTTGGCCTCAGCGGCTTCACAGGTCTTGCCGGTGCCGATCGCCCAGATGGGCTCATAGGCCACGATCAGGCGCGCCGGATCCAGGCCATCAACACCCTGCTCCACCTGGCGGCGAATCACACGCTCGGCTTCCCCCGCCTCTCGCTGGGAATCGCTCTCACCCACACACAGGATCGGGATGATGCCGTGCTTCTGGGCACTGCGGGCCCGCAGGTTGATCTGCTCGTCGGTCTCGCTGTAGTACTTGCGCGGCTCGCTATGGCCCACGATCGCGTGGCTCACGCCATGCTCCAGCAGCATCGGCGCCGAGATCATGCCGGTGAAGGCGCCCTTCTCCTGCCAGTGGATGTTCTGGGCGCTGATGCGCACTCCACTGCCGGCCAGGACCGCGCTCAGGCTGGCGATTGCGGTGAACGGCGGCGCCAGCACCACCTCGCGGTCCTCGGGAAGATCGGCCACCAGGGGTTTGAAGGCGGCGGCGAACGCCTGCGCTTCCGCGCAGGTCATGTGCATCTTCCAGTTACCGGCGATGACGGCCTTGCCCACAGCGTCCAGGAGTTGATCAGCCCCCCAACCTAGTGGCTGCCCGGTCGGGGCCCTGGAGCACCGGGGCTGTCGTCTGGACCGGCGCCAGCGGCGGGGGAGCTGGGCACCACTTCCAGACGGCCCGCCAGCTCAACGCGGTCGCCGGGCCGCAGCTTGCGCCCCCGGCGGGTTTCCTGGAAGCCATTGACGCGCACCTCACCCCCCTGGATGCGCTGTTTTGCCTCGCCACCGGTGCTCACCAGGGCTTGCCACTTGAGGAACTGATCCAGCCGGAGCGGCTGCTCCTGCCGATCAGCGGCAGCAGCGGTAACGGCGGGGTTTGCAGATCGGGGGGTGCTGCGGGCTGACCGACCGGAGCTGCTGCCGGCAGGCGGGCTGGCCATGGCCCGCGACGGCGCGGCGGCGCGGCGAAGTGGAGCCAAAACAACGCTGGTAGTTTGCCCTGATGCTCGCACCACCCTCGGCCGGCTTCCGGCGCCTGCTGCCGCTGCTGAAGCCCCATCGCACCACGCTGCTGGCCGGCGGGCTGTGCATGCTCGTATTCGTGGGCTGCTGGCCGCTGCTGGCCTGGCTGGCGGGTCAGCTGATCCCGGCAATCGGAGCCGGCGATTTCAACCGCGTGCTGCGGGTGATCGTGCTGGCCCTGAGCGTGTTCATGCTTCAGAAGTCGGCCCAATTCGGGCAGGACACACTGCTGGCCGGGCCGGCCCTGCAGGTGAGTCAGGAGCTGCGCCGTCGCCTGTTCGCCCGTCTGCAGCGGCTGGATTTCGGTGTGCTGGAAAAACTCTCGGCCGGTGATCTCACCTATCGCCTCACCGAGGATGCCGATCGCGTCGGCGAGGTGATCTACAAAACCATTCAGGACACCACCCCTTCGCTGCTGCAGCTGCTGGTGGTGTTCGGCTACATGGTGTGGCTCGACTGGAAGCTCTCGCTCGGCACACTGCTGCTGGCGCCGCTGGTGGCCGTGCTGGTGAGCCTGTTCGGCGCCAAGGTGATGGGCGCCGCCGAAAGCAGCCAGAAACAGGTCAGCGAATTGGCAGCCCTGCTGGGCGAAGCCATCGCCGGCTTGCCGCTGGTGCGCGCCTTCGCCGCCGAACCCTGGTTGCAACAGCGCTTCGAGCGGGAGATTGATCTGCACCGCCGCGCCCGCTACCGCACCCAGCGGCTGCTGGCCCTGCAATATCCCGTGGTGGGCTTCCTGGAAGCGGCCGGCATCCTGGCCGTGCTGCTGATGGGCGCAGCCCGCATCGAAAGCCGGGAGCTGAGCGGTGAGGGTTTCAGCAGCTATGTGGCGGCGCTGCTGATGCTGATCGATCCGATCAGTCATCTCACCACCAACTTCAACGAATTCCAGCAAGGGCAGGCTTCCCTCAAGCGGCTGCGGCAGATCGAACAGGAAGCCGTGGAGCCGCCTGATCATCCAGAGGCGCTGCCGCTCGGCAGCGTTGCCGGTGAGCTGCTGCTTGAGCAGGTGAGCTTCGGCTACGACGCCGACCAACCGGTGCTGCACAACCTCAGCCTGCGCGTGCCCCCCGGGCAGGTGGTGGCCCTGGTGGGGCCCTCCGGCGCCGGCAAGAGCACCCTGTTCTCACTGCTGCTGCGCTTCAACACGGCCCAGAGCGGCCGGGTGCTGCTCGATGGCCGCGACCTGCGCGAGCTGCGGGCGGCGGAGCTGCGCCGAGCCGTGGCGCTGGTGCCGCAGCAGAGCGCGATCTTCTCCGGCACCGTGGCTGAGGCGATCGCCTTCGGCCGACCGGCAAGCCTTGAGCAGATCCGGGCAGCGGCCAAGCTGGCCAATGCCGATGGCTTCATCGAAGCGCTGCCCGATGGCTACCAGGCGCGTGTGGAGGAACGGGGCAGCAACTTCTCCGGCGGCCAGCTGCAGCGACTGGCGATCGCCCGTGCTGTGCTCGGCGATCCAGCGTTACTGCTGCTCGATGAAGCCACCAGCGCCCTCGATGCCGAGGCCGAAGAGGCGGTGCAGCAGGGGCTCAATCAGGCCATGGCCGGCCGCACCGTGCTGGTGATCGCCCACCGGCTCTCCACGGTGCAGGAAGCCGATTCGATCCTGGTGCTCGAGCAGGGCCGCATCGTGGACCAGGGCAATCACGATCTGCTGATCAGCCGGCCTGGCCGGTACCGCGATCTGTGCGAGCGGCAGCTGATCCGCGGTGCCTAGCCTGGGAGCATGGACCAGGCTTCCACTTCACCGTCCGCCATGACGTCTGCCGCCGCCATGCCGCCTGACGCTGCACTTCCATCTGGCGCCGCCATGCCGCAGTGGGAATACCGGGTGATCCACATCAACGTGGATTCCGGTCCAGCACCCCAGCCCCCCGATCCCAAGACCGCCAGCGACCACCTGCAGGGGGTGCTGAGCCCAAACTTCCTGGCTCGGGAGTTTCCGGAGCACTACGGCAAGGAGAGCGAAGCGGCACGGCGGCAGCTGCACCCGGCCGAACAGCTGCAGAGCTTTCTGAACCTGCTCGGACGAGAGGGCTGGGAGCTCACTGAGACCTCCCAGGTGGGTCCGCTGCTGATGTTCTTCTTCAAGCGCCCGCTGCGACCGGCACCGAAGCTGATCGCTGCAGCAGGCCGTGGCGCCGCCGATGGATCCGGGCATGGCGATTCCACGACGGGCAGCGAAGACGAATCCGACTCCTGCCCTTAGGGTGGCCCGGTCCCACAGTTCCCACCGTGACTGACTCCGCTCCCCAGCAACCACCGGTGCTGACCTTCGAAGGCAAGCGCTACGACCTCAACAGCCTCCCCGACGAACTGAAGGAACTCGTACGCGGCATGCAGGTGGCCGATGCCCAGCTGCGGATGCATGAGGACACCCTCAAGGTGCTGGCGGTGGGCCGCCAGGCGATGGCGCTGCAGCTGAACGAGCGACTCAAGGAGATCACCCCGCTGCCCGACTGAGCGCTGGCCGTGCTGGCCCTGCACGGGCCAGCCAGTGCAGGCGGGGTTTCAGGCCACCGGCAGCCCCCGCTCATTGAAAATCCCCTCGAACAGCACCGAGCTGAGGTAGCGCTCGCCGGAATCCGGCAGCACAACCACGATCGTTTTGCCGGCAAAAGCCGGCTCCCTGGCCAGGCGCAGGGCCGCCACGGTTGCCGCACCGCAACTGATACCCGCCAGAATTCCCTCCTCACGGGTGAGGCGCCGCGCCATCGCCACCGCCTCCTCATCACTCACCTGCTCAACCCGATCCAGCAGACCGAGATCGAGATTGCCCGGCACGAAACCAGCGCCGATCCCCTGGATCTTGTGGGGTCCGGGCTGCAACGCTTGGCCGCCGCGGGTCTGGCTGATCACTGGGCTGTTGGCCGGCTCCACCGCCACGCTCAGCAACGGCTTGCCCAGGGTTGTCTTGATGTAGCGGCTGACGCCGGTGATCGTGCCGCCGGTACCGACACCCGCCACGAAGGCATCCACCTGACCATCGGTGTCATTCCAGATCTCCGGGCCGGTGGTGTCCTGGTGGATCTGCGGGTTGGCGGGGTTCACGAACTGCTGCAGCAGCACATAGCGGTCCGGATCGGCGGCGGCGATCTCCTTGGCGCGGTTGACGGCGCCGGTCATGCCGAGGCGACCTTCGGTGAGCTCCAGGTGAGCGCCATAAGCCGTGAGCAGCTTGCGCCGCTCCAGGCTCATTGTCTCGGGCATCGTCAGCGTCAGGCGGATGCCCTTGCTGGCGGCCACAAAAGCCAGGGCGATGCCGGTGTTGCCGCTGGTGGGTTCGATCAGCTCCTTGCCGGGGCCAAGCAGGCCATCGCGCTCGGCCGCCTGGATCATGGCGGCGCCGATGCGGCACTTCACCGAATAGGCAGGGTTGCGGCCCTCGATCTTGGCCAGCACCCGGGCGCCACAGCCTTCGGTGACGCGGTTCAGCTGCACCAGCGGCGTGCGACCGATCGTGAGGCTGTTGTCACTGAAGATCGCGGCCATGGGGTGAGCAGAAACGCTGAAACACTGCCCGCACCCTAAGGAGGCCGGCGACGCCTGGGCAAAAGATGTTCCGTGGATGGTGGCAACGGGCCCAGATCAAGGCGATACGGGCAGGACAGGGCCTCGGCCACTAGCCTCGAAATGATCCGCCGGTGCGCCCTCCGGTCCGCGAAGCCATGTCACCCAACACTCTGCGCCGCCTCACCGCCGTGCTGCTCTTCCTGGCGGCGGCAGCCTCCGTGGCGCTGCCCTTCCTCTCGGCGACGGCGCTGACCCTGAGCATCGGCGTGATCGCAGCAGTGGCCGGCGTCAGCCAGCTGCTGCGCATCGGCCAGGCGGAGGGGGGCAAAGGCAAGCTGTTCCGGGCCCTCTCAAGCGTGTTCTATCTGGCCGCTGGCCTCTGGGTCGTGGCCTACCCACTGGAGAGCGAGGTGAGCCTCACCCTGTTTGCCGGACTGCTGCTTTTGTTTGAAGGTGTGATGGAGCTGGCAGCGGCGGCCGCCGGCCAGGGCTCTGCCCGCGGCCTCGTGCTGGCCGATGGGCTCATCACCGCCCTGCTGGGCGGCCTGCTGGTAGCCGAATGGCCCAGCGACAGCCTCTGGGCCGTGGGCACCCTTCTGGGCATCTCGCTGTTCTTCAGCGGCATCCGCTTGCTCAGCGCCCCCGATGACGCCGCCAGTGCCGAGGGCTGAACTCAGCAAGCAGCGACGCACACTCAGAGCAACTTCACCACATCCACCGCCTCGCCATACACCGCAGCGATCTCACGGGCGGCGGCCACCGCCCGTTGATGGGTGTGAAACACCCAGGCCGCCTGAGGATCGGGCACATACTGAATCCGCTCACTCTCACTGCTGGCGGCGATCCCGAAGTACAGGTTCCGAGTCAGCATGCGCAGGGCATAGCGCTCGGGCTGAGCACCCGCCCCGCAACGGCTTGGATCCAGCCATGGACGCCACAGATTGATCGACATGGGATACCTCAAACCCCTCACCCCCCCGCGATAGCAACGAACCGCGTTCCTTGGGAACAGCCGCCAGCCAGGAGAGTGTCACCAGCATGAACCGGTTCATCGTGGTCGGCGCCGGGCCAGCCGGCCTCAGCCTCAGCCTGCAGCTGGCCCGCGGCGGTGCCGATGTGACCCTGGTGGAGGCCCGCCAGGACTTCGACCGTGGACTGCGCGGTGATGCACTGATGCCAAGCGGGCTGGAGGCATTGGCTCGCATGGGGCTGTGGACGCTGCTGATGGAGCTGCCGCAGCGACCGCTGCAGGGCTGGCAGGTCTGGCTGGAGGGGACAGCGCTGTTCACGGTGGCCGAACCGATGGGTTCGCTGCAGCCCTGCCGCCTGGTGCGCCAGCAGGATCTGCTGAACCGTCTGCTGCAGGAGGCCCGGAAGCTGCCGGGCTTCCGCTGGCGGCCGGGCCAGCGCGTCAAAAGCCTGATCAGCGACGGCGGCCGGGTCCAGGGGGTGCGGCTGGCCGATGGCAACGCGCTCAGGGCCGACCTGGTGATCGGCTGCGATGGACGTGATTCCAGCCTGCGGCAGTTGTCCGGCCTGGAGCTGCGCCATTGGGGTGCCCCGATGGAACTGCTGTGGCTGCAGCTCCCGGCGGCAGGGGCAGACAACGGTACCGATGCGGTTCTGGGGAGCTTTCTGACGCTGGTGGGCGGCGGTTCGATCGCCAGTGCCTGCGTTGGCGCCGACGGGGATCTGCAGCTGGGCTGGCTGCTGCGACCGCACGAACCCACACCTCAGCGCAGCGCCGAACAGTGGGCGGCGGCCCTGGGGCAGCTGGCACCGCCGCAGCTGGCGGCGCTGCTGGCGCGGGAGGGTCAGCGCCTGCTGCGGCCGCAACGCCTGCGTGTGCAGGTGGGCCAGACCAGGCAATGGCAGCGACCTGGGCTTCTGCTGCTGGGTGATGCAGCTCACCCGATGAGTCCGGTGCGGGCCCAGGGCATCAACCTGGCTCTGCGCGACAGCCTGGTGGCCGCCCAGGAGCTGCTGCCGCTCGTGGCGCTGGCCGGCCCCCGGGCCAACCGCCACAGGGCCCTCGATCGGGCCTGTCTGCAGATCGAGCAACGACGCCGGCCCGAGGTGAGCCAGCTGCAGCGCCTGCAGCTCGCGGAAGCCCAGCAGGGCCACTGGATCGGCGACAACGCCCTGGTCCGCCACGGCCTGAAGCTGGCGGGGCCACTGCTGGGGCCGCTGGCCCGCCGCATCTGGAGCGCCCGGCAGCGCCCCCTGCGCGAGGGCACAGCCTGGTTGGCGAGCGGATGATGATGCTCAACACGGCCGGGGCGGGCCAGGCCGTGCCACGGGCGCCTCAGCGGACGAACAGCATCTCCTGGTAGGTGGGCAGCGGCCAGGCGGCGTCATCCACCAGGGTTTCAAGGGAATCGGCGGCCTGGCGCAGCTCAGCCATCCGGACCATCAGCACATCTGCGCAATGGCGCATGTGGGCCTCAGCGCCATGGGGAGCACTGGCGAGATCACGCTCGAGGGCATCGCAGCGATCGAGCAGCTGGGCGCTCAGGCCGGCGATCTGCTGGGCCATGGCCCGGGACGGGGTGAGGCCGATGGCTTCCTGCTCCTGAATCGAGCCGGCCAGCTCGCTGAGGTAGGCGCTCACGGCCGGGTAGATCGTGGTGCGGGCGATGCGCAGCGCGAGCTTGGCCTCCACCTCAATCGCCAGGCAGTACTGCTCGGCATAAACCTCAAAGCGACTCTCCAGTTCGACGGGGCTGAGCACGTTCTGCCGCACGAACAGCTCACGGATCTGTGGACGCCTGAGCACCGGCAGGGCATCGGCGCTGGTGCGCAGGTTCTCCAGACCGCGCTCCCTGACAGCCAGCTCATGCCACTCGCTCGAATAACCGTCACCGCCGAAGATCACGGCGCCGTTCTCCTGGGTGATCTGCTGCAGCACCGCGAAGCTGGCCTGCTCAATGCTTTCACCCTTGGCCAAGCGGGCCTCCAGCTGATCGGCAACCCAACTGAGTGAATCCGCCAGGATGGTGTTGAGCACCACCAGCGGACCGGCCACCGACTGGCCGGAGCCAACGGCGCGGAACTCGAAGCGGTTGCCGGTGAAGGCGAAGGGAGAGGTGCGGTTGCGATCCCCCGCATCCTTCGGAAACTCGGGCAGGCTGTCGACCCCGAGACGCATCACACCACCGCTGGCCGAACCCTTGAGCTCACCGGCCTTGATCTGGTTGAACACATCCTCAAGCTGGCTGCCGAGGTACACCGAGATGATCGCCGGCGGGGCCTCGTTGGCACCGAGGCGATGGTCATTGCTGGCGGTGGCGATGGCGGCGCGCAGCAGTGGGCCGTATTGGTGCACCCCACGGATCACCGCCCCGCAGAACAGCAGGAACTGCATGTTCGCGTGAGGGGTGTGGCCGGGATCGAGCAGATTGCCCTGGGTGCTGTTACCGATCGACCAGTTCACGTGCTTACCGCTGCCGTTCACACCAGCGAACGGCTTCTCATGCAGCAGGCAGGTGAAACCATGCTTGCGGGCCGTGGAGCGCAGCACCGTCATGATCAGCTGCTGGTGATCGGTGGCCACATTGGCGGCCTCATACACCGGCGCAATTTCAAACTGCCCGGGAGCCACCTCGTTGTGGCGGGTCTTGGCGGGAACGCCGAGGCGATAGAGCTGCTCCTCAACGTCCTGCATGAACACCTGCACCCGCTCCGGAATAGCACCGAAGTAGTGGTCGTCGAACTGCTGCCCCTTGGCCGGCGGTGCACCGAACAGGCTGCGCCCAGCGAGCTGCAGGTCGGGGCGGAGCGCCATGAAGGCGTTATCGACCAGGAAATACTCCTGTTCAGCGCCGCAGCTGGAATTGATCGGCGCCACCTCCTTGTTGCCGAGCAGCCTGAGCAGGCGCTGGGCCTGGGCATTCACGGCGGCGTTGGAACGCAGCAGCGGCGTCTTCTTGTCGAGCGCCTCGCCGGTCCAGCTCACGAACACCGTGGGGATGCAGAGGGTGACGCCGTTGGCGGTGCGCATCAGCCAGGCGGGGCTGGTGACATCCCAGGCGGTATAACCGCGAGCTTCAAACGTGGAGCGCAGACCACCGTTGGGGAAAGAGGAGCCATCGGGCTCACCCTGCACCAGCAGCTTGCCGGTGAATTCAGTGATGGCGCGGCCATCACTCTTGGGCACGATGAAGCCGTCGTGCTTCTCAGCGGTGAGGTTGGTGAGCGGGTAGAAGACGTGGGCGTAATAGAGAGCGCCACGACTGGTGGCCCAGTCCTTCATGGCATTGGCCACGGTATCGGCCACGGTGGGATCGAGCGGACCGCCCTCGCGAATCGTGCGCTGGATCGACTTGAACACGCTGCGAGGCAACGCCTCCTTCATCCGCTCAAGATTGAAAACATCACTGGCCCAGATCTCCTGCAGAGGCGCAGGCGGCCGCACCGCCACGGGCCGACGCCGCTGGATGGTCTGCAGAGCAGCGAAACGCTCAGCGCTGGGCATGATGTCGGTATCAGCTCAGACCATCCAAAACGGCGACGCAGCGGCTTCTGGTATCAGGTGATACCAATTTTCGGCTTGATCGCGGCCTGCTCGACGGGCGAGCGACTCCAGACCGAGGCTGCAGCAGTGAGGGTGGTCGCGCTCAACCAGGGTGCCGCAGGGTTCGCCAGCTGCCGCTGGCGGTGCTCACTTCGACACCGAAATGCCGTCGCAGCACGGCCTGGAGCTCACCGGTCGGCGCCTGCGGCTCCACCAGGCAGCGACCCTCGATCCAAGCCAGCGCCGCCTCGTGGGCTGCATCGAGCGACTCGAACACCTCATCGAGCTCGGCATGGGGACGACCGTGGCCATCAATCAGTCGGTAGACCCGAGCCACGGCCCAGGGCGAGCTGATGACATGAACCGGCTGAGGAGCAGAAGCCATGGGTCCAGGCTGAACCGATTCGGCAGGCCACCCCGTCTCCTTCACAACATCTGCAGGTGAGCTGGATGGCACCGCCGCCCCGCCAGGCCAACAAGGGCATGCCAGGCAGGAGGATGGGCCGGAGCCGGCGCCGATGGGCGCTCGTTGATGACGCCCCCAGATGCCGCTGAACCCTCTGGACTGCACCGCCTGAAGCGGCGTGCTGACGACCGGGCAACGAGCGAGATCGCCAACGCCCCCGCAGCGGCGCTGCCCGAATGCTTTCCGCCGCTGCAGCGGACATCGCTGAGCACCCTGCAGGTGAACCTCGGCTACCGCTGCAATCAGGCCTGCAGCCACTGCCATGTCAATGCCGGACCCAGCCGCAGCGAGATGATGGCGCCCGAAACCATCGCACGGATTGGTGCGGTGCTCAGGGCTCGCGGCATCAGTTGCCTTGATCTCACCGGCGGGGCACCCGAGCTGCATCCCGGCTTCCGCGCCCTGGTGCGCCAGGCACGGTCGCTCGGCGTGGACGTGATCGATCGCTGCAACCTCACGATCCTGAGTGAACCGGGCCAGGAAGATCTGGCCGAGTTTCTGGCAGACCAGACGGTCACCATCGTCGCCTCACTGCCCTGTTACCTGGAGGACAACGTCGATCGCCAGCGCGGCCCCGGCGTCTTCCAGCGCAGCATCGCGGGCCTGCAGCAACTGAGCCGCCTCGGCTACGGCCGTGCGGGCAGCGGATTGGTGCTGAATCTGGTGTTCAATCCGCAGGGGCCCGAGCTGCCGCCGCCCCAGGCCCCCCTGGAGGCGGCCTACAAACGGGAATTGGCGCAGCGCTACGGCGTGGTGTTCAACCAGCTCTATGCGCTCACCAACATGCCGATCCAGCGGTTCGCTTCCAGCCTGCGCGCCAGCGGCGACTGGGAGCGCTACAGCAACCTGTTGCGCCAAAACCATCACCCGCAGAACCTGGCCCGGGTGATGTGCCGTTCGTTGATCAGCGTCGACTGGCGCGGAAACCTGTTCGATTGCGACTTCAACCAACAGCTGGGTCTGCCGTTATCCACACCGCGAACCCTGGCAGATCTGCTCCGCTGGGATCCCGCCACGACGCCGATCCGCGTGGGTGACCACTGTTACGGCTGCACCGCCGGCAGCGGCTCCAGCTGCGGCGGTGCACTGGCCGCCTGAGCGGCGCAGGGTCGGCGGTCAGCGCTGCAGGCCGGGGATGAAACGACGCTCATGGTCGGCGCCGCGCAACATCCGGTTCCAGTAGAGCCAGGGGAGCACTTTGGTCTTGACGATCCACATGCTCCAGCGCTCCTGGGTGGGATCCAGGGGGAAGGAGGGAACCGGCTGTTGCTCGTAGTTGAACTCGGCCATGATCGTCTTGCCATAGCCGGTGATCAGCGGGCAGCAGCTGTAGCCGTCGTAGGAGCCCTTGCCTGGCGCGCCGTCGAGCTGGGCCAACAGGTTGCTCACCAGCACCGGCGCCTGGCCGCGCACGGCGGCGGCGGTCTTGGAGTTGGGCATGCCGCTCACATCACCGATGGCAAAAACGTTGGCAAAGCGCAGGTGCTGCAGCGAATACTGATCAACCTCAACGAAACCGCTGGCCGCCGCCAGGGGGCTCTGGGCCACCACATCCGGAGCCGCCATCGGCGGCGTCACGTGCAGCAGCTCATAGCGGATCACCTCCTCGCGCGGTTCCTCACCCTCGCCATGCACGGGGCTGGCCGGCTGAACGCGGAACACAGCCTCCTGGCTGTCGGGGCGCACCTCGATCAATACATGGTTGTAGCGGGCATCGATGCCCTTGCGTTTCACCACCTCCCGCAGCGGTGCGGCGTAGGTGGGCACCCCGAAGATGCCCGGGGTAGCCGTGGCATAAATCACCTTGCTCTTGGCCGCCAGGGCGGGGTCGCGCTTGATCGCCTCGTCGGCGAGATAGGCGATCTTCTGGGGTGCACCGGGGCACTTGATCGGCATCGGCGGGCAGGTGAACACGGCGTTGCCCCCCTGAAAGCCCTGAATGCACTCCCAGGTGTAGGCGGCGTGCTCCCGGGAATAGTTGCTGCAGACACCGCCCTTACCGAGGGCTTCAGGCAGGCCCTTGATCTTGTCCCAGCAGAGCTTCATGCCGGTGGCCACCACCAGCGCGTCGTAGCTGATCCGTTGACCGCTCGTGGTGGTGACGCTGTTGGCATCGGGCTGGAAGGCGGCGACCCCCTCGCGGATCCAGCTGACGCCGGCCGGAATCAGGTCGGCCTCGTTGCGCCGGGTCTGCTCCAGGCTGAACACACCCGCCCCTACGAGGGTCCAACCAGGCTGGTAATAGTGATCAGTGGCGGGCTCAAGGATGGCCAGATCCAGGCTCGGCCGAAGCTTCTTCAAGCGCGCCGCCACCGTGAGACCGGCGGCGCCGCCACCCACGATCAGGATCTGGTGATGGGCCATAACCAGCTGCAATCCGGAAGCTCAACCCCTGATCTAACCAGAGGACGCGCGACAGACCAGACCTGCTGCACAGGTTGCAAGGCAAGGCAAGCCAAAGGCCGGCCACTAATGTGGATTCGCTGACATTTCATCGCCGGGATGGCTGCTGATCCCTCGCACACCCTCCAGCCGGACTCCGGCAGCATCGACACCAACCGCAGCAGCGGCACAAGCGAGCAGGAGAACGGTGACGGCAGCACCTGCCTCAAGTGGGGCAGCAATGGCGAACTCTCACCCGTTGATCTGCAGCGGGTGCTGGAGCGCCTCTGCGACGCGGAACTCACCCGCTGCCCACTGGAGGAGCCAGGCTGACGGCAGCCTCGAGCGGGAACGGGCCACGCGGACCTGCTGTATCGGGGGCTACACCGCCATCCGGCCAGAATCAGCCGATGAGCCAACCACCCGCAGCTGCCCAGCCCCGCCTGCTGGTGGTGGAAGACGACGACACCATCCGCGAGACGGTGAGCGAAGCGCTGACACTCGAGGGCTTCGCCGTCACCGCCGCCGCCGATGGTCAGCAGGCCTGGCAGCTGCTCAGCGATGCCAGTTTCGATCTGGTGGTGCTTGATCTGATGCTGCCCGGCCTGAACGGACTTGACCTCACCCGCCGCTTGCGGGCTGCCCCCCAGTCGCCGCTGATCCTGGTGGTCAGCGCCCGCGACAGCGAAACCGACCGGGTGCTCGGGCTGGAGCTGGGGGCCGACGACTATCTGGTCAAACCGTTCGGGCTGCGCGAGCTGGCCGCTCGCTGCCGGGCGCTGCTGAGGCGGCAACGCAGCAACGCCGCCGCCAGCACGGAACTGCGACATGAAGCCCTCAGCCTCTACCCCGGTGAATGCCGCGTCACCCGCGATGGCCTCGAGCTGAAGCTCTCCCCCAAGGAATACCGACTGCTGGAGCTGTTCATGCAGAACCCCCGCCGGGTCTGGAGTCGCGAACAATTGATCGAGCAGGTCTGGGGCATCGACTACATCGGCGACAGCAAAACGGTGGACGTGCACATCCGCTGGTTGCGCGAAAAGATCGAAGCTGACCCCTCACGCCCCGTTCACCTGGTGACGGTGCGGGGCTTCGGCTACCGCTTCGGCTGAGGCGATGGCACCCTCCCTCAGCCTCGATCCACTGCTCTGGCTCAGTGGCGGTGCCGTGCTCGGCTGGTGGCTGCGGGGTGCGCGCCAGCGGCGGCGAGCGGTGACCCCTCGCCCACCAGGCCCCGGTGATCCCTGGCCGCTACCGGCACAGCAACTGCGGGGCTGGCTGGAAGCCCTGCCCCAGGGCCTGCTGGTGATCGCCCCCGACGGCACGCTGGCCAGCCTCAACCGACGGGCCGAACAGCTGCTCGGGCTGGATCAGGGCATGGCCCTGCTCGGGCAACCGCTGGCGCTGCTTCAGCCCGGTGAGGAGGTGAGCCACCTGGTGGAGCTGGCACGGGACCGGGACCGACCGCAGCGGGGCAGCTGGCCCGGGCTGCGCGGCCGACTGGAACTGCGGGTGTTGCCGGGCAGTGGCGGCTGGGTGGCGGTCCTGCTGGAGGGGCGCAATCCACTGCAGAGCCAGCTGGAGCGGCAGGAGGCCTGGGTGAGCGATGTAGCCCACGAGCTGCGCACACCGATCACAGCGCTGATGCTGGTGGGCGAAAGCCTGGCCGACCGCGTAGAGGGTCCTGCCCAGGTGCTGGTGTTGCGGCTGCAGCGGGAGCTGCGGCGATTGCAGGAACTGGTGAGCGATCTGCTGGCGCTGTCGCGGTTGGAGAACACACCGGTGGCGGAGGCCGGTCGCCAGAGCGCCATCGACCCACGCGATGTTCTGGGCAGCGTCTGGAGCACGCTGGAGCCGCTGGCAACGGCGAGGCAGGTACAGCTGCGGGTGCAGCCTGGGCGCGACCACGCGAGACGGGCCGCTGTGGACCCTGCCCGCCTGCATCAGGCCCTGCTGAACCTGCTGGACAACGCACTGCGCTACAGCCCCGAAGGCGGCAGCATTGAGGTCGGCATCGAACATCGCGACCGCTGGTGCCTGATCCACGTGCGCGATCACGGACCGGGTCTGAGCGACATCGATCAGACCCGACTGTTTGAGCGCTTCTATCGCGGTGACCCTGCCCGCGCCCGGGCGGCACGGGTCGGCAGTGGTCTGGGCCTGTCGATCGTGCAGCAGATCGCCCTCTCGCAGGGGGGGCTGGTGCGGGCGCACAATCACCCGCTGGGAGGTGCAGTGCTGGAGCTGCTGCTGCCGCGGGCTTAACGGGGCAGGTGGCTCACGACCAGCTGGCGCTGATCGTCAAGCTGGAGCCAACCCTCCTCGCGCAGCAGACCAAGCACCCGGGTCACGGTCACGCGGGTCGTGCTGAGGGCACTGGCGATGTCCTGATGGGTGAGGCGCAGGCTCAGCCGCAGACCCTGATCACAGGGCTGGCCGTAATCGTGGGCAAGCAGCTCGAGAAAACCGCGCACGCGCTCCTCGATCCGGCGCATGCCGAGCAAGGAAATCAAGGCTTCAGACTGGCGCATGCGACTGGCCATGGCCCGTACCAGCGTCACAGCGAGGTGCGGTGTTGTTTCGATCTCATCAAACGGAATGCAGAGCAGGTCGCTGTCGCAAAGTGTGGTGGCTTCGTAGAGATCGCTATTGGTCAGGGGTTCACCAAAAGGTTCATTCGGTCCGGCAAGACCGAGCACAAGATCATCTCCGTTTTCGGTGATGCAGCTCAGTTTGACCATGCCACGGCTGACCAGCCAGATGTGGTGACGCAGCAGCGGCACACGACTGCCGGCAGCCATGTGAACAAGATCACGGCGCTGGTAGGTATCTTCCAGGGTTGTGCGCAAACCCTGCTGGCCATTGGGAGTAAAGACCATCGAGCCGTGGTGCGAAGGCTTGCGTTGAACTGTATGGAGCAGCACTCACAGCCGGGCAAAGCTGCGGTAGTGGTTGGGTTAAGGGGTGTTTAGCGTCTGCGCAATCGGAAACAACGTTGACCTGTCCCGCCGAGGCGAGCCTGGGCCCGCCAGCGCCGAGTCATCAAGCTGGCGCCAGCGCCAGGGTGTGCAACCTGGCGCGGCCCTCAGGCGTGCGCAGCGATGCAGCCTGCTCCAGCCACTGCTGCCAAACCTGGGACCGCCGTTCGGCTATCACGCTGCAAAGCGCCGGCAGCAGCTGATCCGGACTGACATCCAGCTGGCGCTGCAGCGCAGCATCGATCAACTGCAGATCGTTGAGATCCCCGAGAAGATCCTGCATCCTCCGCAGCAGCGCCAGCAAGGGCGCGATCCGCTCCGGATCAAGGGATTCCAGATTGTTGAGGCCATAGCGGGCACGCTTGATGCGGCGACGCAGCTGATGCAGATCCGCCAAGGCCATGGCGTCGTAAGGATTCGGCGCCCACCAACCAGGCAGGGAGGTGAGGCCCTGGACACAGGCCTGCAGCAACTCTGGCCGCCATGCCAGCAGCGGCTCAGCAGCGAGGGGGGTGAAACGGGGTTGCTTCAACCAGCCTTGCAACTGCGCCAGCAAGCGGAGATAACGCCGCCCCCGCAAGCAATCACTGAGCTCCTCAAAAGCCAGGCGGCGCTCGCGGCGCAACTGCTTGAACAAAGGTTTGAGGGACTGGAGCTCCCGCTCCGGCAGCAGCGGCAGCAACTGTTGATCAAGGCGCTGACGCAGCACGTCCAGGTCGCGGGTGAGGCCGAGGCGACGGCCAATGCGGGCGATGCGGCGAGGCTCCGCGGCGTCAGGGAGGAGCAGGGCCGGAGCGAACTGCTCCAGCGTGCTGCGCAGACGCCGGAAATGGACACGCATCTGGTGAAGGGGCTCCGGATCACGATCCGCCAGCACCTCTGCCTGGAGGGCCACCAGGCGGCGCAGACGGGCTTCGATCAGGGCAGAGGCAGCGCCAGCACAGGAGCAGTTCAGCGAAAGCTGCGCCTCGGAATCAGCCAGGGCGGACACGTCAGCTTCTGGTATCAGTGAGCACCAATCTGCTCGCGAAACCAGGCCTCGGTCGTTAAGGCAAGGTTATGAACAAAACGCTCATGCTGCCCTGCTAGTTTAGCTGAAAACCAGAAAACCCGTGAAGATCACGCAGGTGGACGGCCAGTGCCTGCTCTGTCTCAATCAAGCTGAAATACTGATGATGGCCAGCGTATTTCAGGCATCCCTGTTGCACGCACCCACCAGGCAAGCCCTGCTCAGCCGTCGCGACTATGGCGCGTTCCATCGGCAGATCATGGCGGGATTGGCTGGTAGAACCCACCCTCAGGTACTGGACCCTCAGGTGCTGGCTGACAGGGGCAGCGCAGCCTGAGCGCAACCCTGAGCTCAGATGCAGTCAACCTGATGCAGCCGCACTGCGCAGCGGCAGCGAAGGCGTAACCGGCTGCAGCAACGGCGGTGCAGAAGGCAGCATCAACCGATCGAGCTGAATCAGCACCAGGAACCAGCCCGCTTGAATCGCCAGACAGGACAGCAGAGGCGACGCCAGTCGACGACGACGTTGAGCCCAGCGGCAACGAACGCTCCCATCGCACGCCAACCGCTTCACAACAGCGCCCACACAAGCCAACGCAGCCAGTCCAACCGGTTCCGGTGCTCCTGGCTGTCGGCCTCGACACGGCGAGGCTGTCAGCGCGCCGACACGGACCGCGCGGGGAATCAATGCCAGGAGCGGTGACAGACGATCAGAGCAGACCCCCACGGCCAAAGCAGCTGCAGATGGTGCTGATGCTGCGTCGAACGCAGCCTGGGCCTCACCAGGCAGGCCGACAGGGAGCGAAAGCCATGGCACTCTTGATGCGCGGGAACTGGCGCCAGCGGGGACGCTGAACAGCCGATCGACGGCCCATAACCTGCCGAAAACCTGCAGGGCCTAGGGATGGTGCAGCGACGCAGCCGCCATGACCGGCTCCAAGCCTGCCAACGGGCTGCTGATCAACCGCGAACTCAGCTGGATTGCCTTTAATCAGCGTGTCTTGGAGCAGGCTCTCGATGCCAATATTCCGTTATTAGAACAAGCAAAATTCAGCTCCATCTTCAGCAACAATCTGGATGAGTTTTTCATGGTTCGGGTAGCCTCTCTGCAATCCCGGCGCCAGGCCGGCGTGGATCGGCTCAGCGAAGATGGGCAAACCACCGATCAACAGCTCTTCACAATCCGACAACACCTGGAACCGCTATTGCGCCAGCAACAAGACCACTACCGCAACCATCTCAAACCGCAGCTGCGTGAGCACGGCATCCATCTTCTCGATTACGGCCAACTATCACGCCGCCAGAAAGACTGGACCAACAGCTACTTCCAAAGCAAAGTCTCACCGATCCTAACTCCGCGTGCTGTTGATGCGGCACACCCATTTCCATTCATCAGCAATCTGAGCCTGAATATTGCTGTGGTGATGCGCGATCCTGCAAGTGGCGAGCGGAGCCTTGCCCGCATCAAAGTGCCCCAGCGCACACTGCCACGTTTTGTGCGCTTACCCAACGATCTCCACGGCGGGCACCGGCCAATACCCCTATTCATCGCCATACCCTTGGAGCAACTGGTGGCGTTTAATCTGCAACAGCTGCTGAAAGGAAAGGAGATAGAAGACCACTACTTCTTTCGGGTCACACGTGATGCCGATCTTGAACTACGTGAGCTGGAGGCAGATGATCTGATGGAAGCGCTTGAACAAGGACTGCGCAAGCGCCGGATCGGCAGCGATGTCGTGCGACTGGAAGTGAGCGATGAGATGCCAGAAGCGATGGTGGCGCAGCTGATGACCAGCCTGAGTGTGCAGGCTCTCGATGTGTACCGAATTCACGGTCCGCTTGGCCTTGATGATCTGATCGGACTCCTGGCCATACCGGCACCACAACTCAAGGACCAGCCCTATCAGGGGCGCACACCACAACGCCTGCAACGAAGCCAGGCCAACCTGCTGGAGGATGGATCGATCAAGGCGAACGAGTTTGAGAGCATCTTCTCGGTATTGCGCCGCGGCGATCTACTGCTTCACCACCCATTTGATCTATTCTCAACATCGGTGGAGGAGTTCATCAGCCAGGCAGCCGATGACGCCTCAGTGCTGGCGATCAAAATAACACTCTACCGTGTGTCAAAGCATTCAGCGATCATCGCGGCGCTGATGCGCGCTGCTGAAAATGGCAAACAGGTGATGGCACTGGTGGAGCTCAAAGCCCGCTTTGATGAGGATAACAATATTCAATGGGCCCGCCAGCTGGAGCGTTCAGGTGTGCATGTGGTCTATGGCATTATCGGACTGAAAACGCATACAAAGCTCAGCTTGGTGATCCGCCAGGAACGAGGAGGCCTAAGGGGCTATGTGCATGTGGGAACCGGCAACTACAACGCCCGCACCGCCAGCCTCTATACAGATCTGGGCCTGCTCAGCTGCCGCGAGGAGCTCGTTCACGATGTGATTGAGCTGTTCAATGGCCTCACCGGCTATTCCAAGCAACGCGACTACCGCACCCTGCTGGTAGCGCCGGTGAGCTTGCGCCGTCGCTGCCAGGAACTGATCCAACGCGAAACGGAGCACGCCCGCGCAGGCCGGCCCGCCGCGATCAAAGCGAAGATGAATTCCTTGGTGGACCCGGCCATCATCGGCCTGCTCTACGAAGCCTCCCAGGCTGGCGTGCAGATCGACTTGGTGGTGCGGGGCATGTGCAGCCTGAAACCAGGCATCAGCGGATTGAGCGAAACAATCCGCGTGCGCAGCATCATCGGACGATTCCTGGAACATTCACGCCTGTTCTGGTTCGCGAACAACGGCGCTGCAGAAATCTATCTGGGCAGTGCTGACTGGATGGAACGCAACCTG
Organism: Cyanobacteriota bacterium; assembly: GCA_041158125.1. GTDB lineage: Bacteria > Cyanobacteriota > Cyanobacteriia > PCC-6307 > Cyanobiaceae > Vulcanococcus. Next base: position 61,827 of record JBEBCC010000050.1, on the reverse strand, counting down.
GATCGACGCGTGGAGGCTGTGGTGCCAGTGCAGGACCCCAGGCTTTGCAACCAACTGGAACAGGTGCTACAGATCTACATCAGCGACACAACATCTGCCTGGGAGCTGGACGAGAGCGGCAGCTACTCCAGGCCGCACGTGAGCAAGCAAGGTCAAGGAGCTCAAATCGAGCTGATGACACGCTGGCTGGCTGGATCCTTGAAGCCAGCTCCTACTCCAGCAATGTAGCCTTGCTGCTGCGCAATGCAGACCACAATTGCTTGATCTGGTCGAACGCCAGCTCCTGGCTGATCTTGCCACTGCCCTGCAGCGCCACAATCAAACCGACACGATCGGCAAACTGTTCGAGATTCTGGTGGAAGGCCAGGCGCTCCGGCGTCCAATCGTCGCCGCGGTAGTGACTAAAACATTGCAACGGTGCGTGCACACCGGGATCAGACCCATCACCGCTGCCGGAGACGTGATCAGTCAAAAGGGGAGGCCTCATCGTGCAACTGAGGCCAGCCTATCGAGGCTCTCGTTGCCGCGTGGGCTTTAGCAGCCTCATCCGAACCGGCCCGATACATAGTCCTGGGTAGCCTGCTGACGCGGCGCATTAAAAATCTGCTCCGTTGGGGCAAATTCTTCAAGACAGCCAACCTTGGCTTGATCGCCAACCGTAACATTAAAGAATCCAGTCATATCACTGACACGAACGGCCTGCTGCATGTTATGGGTCACGATAACAATCGTATAACTCTTCTTGAGCTCATGCATCATCTCCTCGATCTTCAATGTGGAGATCGGGTCAAGCGCTGAACAGGGCTCATCCATCAAGATCACCTCCGGCTCAATCGCGATGGCTCGGGCGATACAGAGTCGTTGCTGCTGACCACCAGACAAGGCATAACCACTTTCATGAAGCTTATCCTTGGTCTCATCCCAGATTGCGGCCTTACGTAGAGAGCGCTCCACCAGCTCATCCATATCACCGCGGTAACCATTGATACGGGCGCCGAAGGCGATGTTCTCGTAGATACTCTTTGGGAACGGGTTCGGCTTCTGGAAGACCATGCCAATGCGGCGGCGCACCTCAACCGGATCCACTCCACGTGCATACAAATCGTGACCATCAAACAAGACACGTCCAGTAAGTGTGCAGCCCTCAATCAGATCATTCATCCGATTAAGTGCCCGCAACACGGTACTTTTGCCACAGCCAGAAGGTCCGATAAAAGCAGTTACTTTGCCTCGCGGTATCTCCATATAGACACCGCGCACGGCTTCATTGGCGCCATACTTAATGCCCACATTCTGGAGAGAGAGGCAACTGGTTGTCGTGGCGCCATCATGACTGGAGGCAGTGAGCTGAGACAATGCCATGGCTTAAGGGAATGAGGGAATGAGGGAAACTGGGAAGGGATCAGATTTGCGCAAGACGGCTCAACCAGCGGGCAAACAGATTTGCCATCAAAATCATCAACACAAGCACAAACGAAGCAGCCCAAGCCAGTGCAATCTGAACCTCATAGGGCATGATTGCGAAATTATAAATCAACACCGACATTGTGGCGATAGGGCTAAAGACACCCTCTGGCCAGAAAGGAGAAAACAAAGCCGTAAAGATCAATGGGGCCGTTTCGCCAGCCGCACGGGCTATCGCCAGCACGACTCCAGTGGCAATCGGCGTGAATGCCGCCGGCAAGGTCACCCGGAGAATCGTGACAACACTGGAGGCTCCGATACCGATCGCACCCCAGCGCAGCTCATTGGGAACGAGCTTCAAGGCTTCATCGGTGGTTTTGATCACCGTGGGCAGCATTAACACAGACAAAGCAATACCACCAGCCATGGCACTATAACTCTGATCAAAGAACACACGCGTGCTTACAATCAGACCATACACAAAGACGCCGCAGATAATCGAAGGTACGCCAGACAACACATTGGTACCAAAGCGCACGAACTGCGCCAGTGCTCCCGAGCGCGAATACTCGGCCAAGTAAATACCTCCTCCCACCCCCACAGGGATGGCGATCGCACTGGCAATCAGGGTGACAACAATGGTGCCGATGATCGCGTTACCGATACCGCCGATCTCCAGGCCAGGAGCCGGAGGCAACTGGGTGAGCAGCTGCACGCTGAGCAGAGAACCACCTTTGATCAGCACGTAGATCAGCACAAGCACCAATGGCAACACCGCCACCACTGCAAACAAGGCTGCGATCAGTGTCAGCAGCTGATTACGGCGATTGCGGGCAAGCGCTGGCCGATAGCCGAGACTGGAGCCTGCACGAGCTGGATTCGGAGGTGAGATCAGGGGAGACATCATGGTCAGCTGTACTTCAGACTGAGACGGCGCACAACCCACTGAGCCAGAACATTAACCACGAGTGTGAGCAACATCAGCACCAGGGCTGCGTACATCAAGGCAGCGACCTGTTGACCATCAGCCTCGCCGAACTGATTGGCCAACATCGAAGAAATTGTGTTGCCCGGAGCAAGCAGGCTCCAATTGAAATTGGTTGAGTTACCGATGATCATCGTAACAGCCATTGTTTCCCCCATCGCCCTACCCAGCGCCAGCATCACACCGCCAGTGATGCCAGAAATAGCAGCCGGTAGAATCACAAATATAATGGCATCCCAACGGGTCGTACCAACGCCATAGGCAGCCTGACGCAACTCACCAGGAACCTGTTGGAGCGAATCACGGGCAATAGCCGTAATGATCGGCAGAATCATCACCACCAGAATCAGGATCGCTGGCGCCATGCCAGGGCCCTGAGGTTCGGTGGCAAACAAGGGTAACCAGCCCAGCAGCTGGTGCAGACCAGTGAGAGCCGGGCGAAGAAACGGCTCCATCACAAAGATGGCCCACAGTCCGAGCACGACCGATGGAATGGCCGCCAGCAACTCAACCATCACACCGAGGAGTTGACGAATGCGCAGCGGGATCAGGTTTTCGGTGATGAAGATGGCGGTTCCAACGCCAAGCGGCACCGCCATCAGCAACGCCAGCAGCGAGGTGATGATGGTGCCGTAGATGGCGGTGAACGCACCGTAACGATCAGCGGAAGGATCCCAATCCGACGTGATTAAAAAGTTGAAACCATAGGCCGCAATCGCGTCGCGGGAACCGAGCAGCACGGTGACGAGGATGCCCAGTAGCACCAAGCCGACCACCAAGGCCAGGAGGATGGTGAGCTGTCGAAAGCCTTGATCCTGCAGACGCTCCACCAGGGGGCGGCGCCGCCTGGAGAAAGGATCGGGATTGTCATCACGGCTGGGCTGTGGTGCCCCCGCTACCGATTGCTGCACCGTTGCAAGCCCTCCTGACTCCTGCTCCACGGTCTCACGCAGATGCAGACCTTGCTTTAAGCCTTGGTTAACGATTGGTCGACATACGGTTAGCTGTGTGGCGTGCCCCTGGTGCAGCAGAAAAGCAGACTGTCAGGCAGCGCTCCCGCGGCAGGATGAGAAGAGATCACAGAAAATTCTCGCTTGCCACCTGTTAAACAGGCATTAACGTCAACTCCCACTGTGCCATTCAGATTGGCAGCAGTCCCGTGGTCGTCGCCATGATCACCGCCCGCCTGCGCTCAGCCTGCGGCCTGGGCACGCCCTGCGTGCTTGGCCTGGCTTTCAGCCTGCTGATCGCGACACTTCCCAGTCGGGCCGGTGCCGAGCGCAGCGGCGCGCCGGTGCTGCGGCTGGATGGATCCAGCACCCTTTACCCGTTCAGCCAGGCGGCAATTCGCTGGTTCCGAAACCACGGCGGGGCGACAACCCAGTTCCGGGCTGAACCTACTGGCACCACAGCCGGCCTCAGGGTGTTCTGCCGCGGCGGCAGCAGCATCGTTGCCGCGTCCCGGCCGATCAACGCGGCCGAGCTGAAGGCCTGCGCCAGCAAGGGGATCCGCTTTCTGGAACTGCCCGTGGCCTTTGATGCCATCAGCGTGGTGGTCCCCGCCAGCAACACCTGGGCACGGCAGATCAGCACCAGCGAGCTGCGGCGCCTCTGGCATCGCCAGGCACAGGGCCGCCTGCTGCGCTGGCGTCAGCTCAATCCTCGCTGGCCCGATGAACCCATCAGCCTGTGCGGCCCAGGTCGGGACTCCGGCACCTACGACAGCTTCAACAGGGCAATCAACGGCAGCGAGAACAACGCACGACAGGACTACACCGCCAGCGAGAACGATGAGGTGCTGGTGCGCTGTGTGGCCAACAACCCGCTGGCCCTCGGCTATTTCGGCTTCGATTACTACCAGGCAAACCGCAGTAGCCTGCGAGCTCTGGCCATCCTTGGTCCGCGAGGAACCGTTCTACCCACTGAACAGTCTGTGCAGCAATCGCGCTATCAACCGCTGTCGCGACCGCTATTTTTGTATGTGAACGACCATGATCTGCGCAGCCAGGCCGTACTGCGTCAATTCATCAATACCACACTGCAGAATGGCAGCCGTATCGCCAGACAGGCTGGGCTGATTCCACTGCCGGATTCAACCTACAGACTGGTCACCACTAAGTTGTACAAACGGGTGCTCGGCACGGCGTTCTCAGGACAGTTGCCGGTAGGGTTGACGGTGGGCCAGATCCTGGAGCGCAGCTTTGACGCCCTCAAGAAGCCCCAATACCGGTGATCTGCAGCACATGCGCAGGTGTTTTCGATCCCGTGAATCAATCCAGTTTCATTGGCGGCTCTAGGGTGTTATCCCCGAATCGAATGCCATGTTGATCCGAACCGGCAGCGGCAGCATCAGCCTTGTGGCTGGTTGCTGCTGGGTTCACTCTGTTCTACAACCGCCTCCAGCCGGCCAGCCCGATCAGAATGCAGTGCGAGTGAACACAGTGGACTTAAGCGCCGAGGCCCAGTTCCGCAAGCCACTCAGGGCAGCGGCGGATCCAGCCGATAACCAACCCCTCGCACGGTGATGAACAGCTGCGGCTTGAGCAATGGCGATGCCAGCTTGCGCCGCAGCCAGAGCACATGCACGTCAACACTTTTGTTGTCACCTGTGTAGTCAGGTCCCCAGACCTGTGCGATCAGCTGCTCACGGCTGAGGGCTTGGCCTGGATGCTGCATGAAACACTCCAGCAGGCGAAACTCCCGAGGCGTCAGAGCCACCTCCTCACCAGCCAGGGTGACTCTGCATTGGCGGCGGTCCAATTGAATCGCACCCAGCTGCAACACAGCATCACCTGGATCCAGAGGTGGCGGCGCGAGGGCTCCGCCAGTGCTGGGTGAGCGGCGCAGGATCGCACGACAACGGGCGACGCACTCCCTCAGCCCAAAGGGTTGCACGAGCACATCATCGGCACCCCCATCGAGAAGACAAGCGCGCTGATCCTCATCCGCCTGATCCAGTAACAGCAGCAAGGGAGTGATGCCATCGCTGCGGCGCCAGCGCTTCACCAGAATCAGCGCCATCTCAGGGTCACCGGCGGCACTGGGCCAGTGCAGAACCAGCAGCATCACGTTCGGATCGGGCCGGCCTGCGGGCAGGTGTTGGCGGCCACGGCGTGATAACGGTCGCTGCAGCACCTGCAGCCCGTTGTTCAGCAAGGCTCGTACCAGTTCAGAGCGCTGCAGAGGATCATCGGCCAGCAGCAATACGGCTGAAGGCGGCACCGAGACTGCCATCAAGGATCCAAGAGTGGCGTCATCAGCTCTGAAAAAGGGGGCTGAGTCAGCCCCCCTTGAGCAAGAGGCGCGCCGATCCTCAGGCGCCGATGCGGGCAACAGCGGCTTTCGCCTTCTTGAGAACATCACCCCTCAGAGGCACATAGCCCAGCTCATCGGCCTGGTTCTGAGCAGGGCCAAGCAGGTGCAGCATCGCCTTGCGGATCGAACCAGCCTTGAGACCATTGCCTTTCTCATAGGCCAGGATCCAGGTCAGCGTGGAGATGGGATAGCTCTTGGCACCAGCAGGGTTGGGATCTTCACCGGCGAGCTCAGAATTGAGGCGGATATTATTGAGCGCTGCTGCGCCACTGGCCAAGCTGGGCAGCACAAAGTTGCCGGCCTTGTTCTGCAGGGCTGCGGCCTTGATAGCGCCCTTCACATAGCTCTGATTCAGATAACCAATCGAGCCAGGCGTATTGATGATCACACCAGCCACACCCTCATTGCCCTTGCCACCAACACCCACGGGCCATTTCACGCTCTTGCCCTCACCGACCCTGCTCTTCCACTCGGCAGAGAAGGCACTCAGGGAGTTCGTAAAGGCAAAGGTGGTACCTGAGCCATCGGAGCGATGGGCCACAGTGATCTTACCCTTGCCGCACTTAAGTTGATCCCAGGTTTTGATGTTACCCAGGAAGATATCAACAGCTTGCTTCTGAGTCAGTTTAAGACCTTTGCAATCAGCCTTGTTATAGGCGATAGCGATCGTGCCACCAACAGCCGGGAACTGCACCACGCCTCGCTTCACCTTGGCGGCTTCCCCATCCTTGATCGGTTCATCGGTGGCACCGAAATCAACGGTGCCGGCCACGAACTGGCGCACACCGGCGCCGGAGCCGACCGACTGATAGTTGACCTGAACACCCTTGCCCGCCAGGGCGGCGAAAGCACGCTGGTAGAAGGGGGCCGGGAAGGTGGCACCGGCACCGTTGAGGGTGTTTTGGGCAGAAGCGGAAGCGGCAACACCCAGAGTGGCCAGGGTGCCGATGACAAGGGCCTTCTTCGCGAAGGTCATGACTGCGATCGGAGGGGAGCCACCAACCTCTAAGCAGCCGGGTCGCAAGGAACGTTAGGGATTGGTTAACAGCGCGTGAACAGTTGATTGTGGGCGACAGAGGCGTGTATCCCAGGACACAATCAAGGCCCGGCTGCCGCGCGGTTCCTCGGGCCTCCAGCGACACAGTCCTGCACGCTGGCGGGAAAGAGACATCGGATCTATGCTGATGCTTTGCTCGCCATAGCGGCATGATTCAGAACCTTTCAACCCTGCATCCGAACCCTGGATGGGCAGTTTCAGAAATCAACACGCACACGACCCACACCACAATCCATCAATCCCACGCTTGCCCTTCAGCTGACCACACTGCTGTGGAACCAGTGGGCAAACATTGCATCCTTGAGCTGTATGGCTGCAATCCAGCCAGGCTCGATGATGAAGCTTTTCTTAGAAGCCTGATCAGCAGCGCCGTGCAACAGGCCGGCGCCACACTGCTGAACCTGATCACACACCACTTCGAGCCACAGGGGGTGACCGGTCTGGCGCTGCTGGCCGAATCGCACCTCTCGATTCATACCTGGCCTGAATCGGGCTATGCCGCCGTTGACGTGTTCACCTGCGGCGACCACACCATGCCAGAGCGCGCCTGTCTCAGCCTGCTCCACGCTTTGGAGGCCACCGATCACCGGCTGCGAAGTTTCCGGCGCCAAACTCCTGCGAGCCTTCAGCAGCAGCAGCGATCACCGCTGTAGACAACCCTGCTGGACCCAGGCCGAGCGGGGCACAATCCCGCATCGGCCCTGGCAACACCATCAAGCCGCCGGCGGCTGGGCTAACGGCGCGAACAGGTCACGAATCGCAGGAGTTTTGCCAGGACAAAGCAGTGGCACGTGATCAGCCAGGGCGAGACGCTCGATCTGGCTGGCCGTGAGACCACTGAAATCAATCCCGGCCTCGGCATAGCGCTCATCCAGCCGCTGTTGCAGGTTCCGCACGGGCGTGTTCTCGCCGACAGCCTCGCAGAGCAACTGCGCGTACAGGTGCGCGGCGCAACCGCCATTGCCGTAGACACTGACGCAATCGGCAAGCTGCTGAGGAGTCAGCGCCGATGGCGGCAGCGGCGGTGGCAGCGGCTGAGCGCAGAGCGAAGCGGGCAGCAAGGCCAGCAGCCCAGCCAACAGACCTGCCGGGCGGCAGCCGACGGCGCTGCTCATTGGCGTGGCCTCGAGGCACACAGCCGCAGACGCCGGAGCGCTGCCTGGCGGATGGCCGCGGCCGATGCAGCGTTGGCGAGGCTGGGATGAGCCTGACGCAGATCGGCCAGAACCGAGGCCCGCTCCTGGCGCCATGATTCAAGCCGCTCCGCCTGCTGCCTCTGCCAGCGTTGCCGACGCTGCCGTTCGCGCTCCTGCCATTGGGCCTGGGCGCGGTCGTACTGCTCTTGCTCCACCTCCTGGTCGTAGAAGGCAAGGCGGCGCTGCTCCTCAGGATCCAGGGGTGCCGGGCCTGGCGCCGGTACGTAGGCCTCGGCCTCCAGATCTGCCAATTGCCGGTCGCTGCGCTGCAGGGCGGCCAGCAGCGGCGGCAGGGTCCGCCGATCCAGCTCGCAGCGGCGCTCGTGCTCGCGGCGGCGTTGACGCTGGGCCTCCATGGCGGCTGGATCCTGGCCTGGGGGGGATCCAGTGCAGGCTGCCAAGACTGCCGTCAGTAGAGCGGAAAGCGGAACCGCGATCGCCAGCGGGCCTCGGCGTCTCACACGGTTCTGAACTCTCGGCCCCATGTTGCCAGGCTGCAGCCGATGCTGGCTGCACTGTTCCCATTTGGGGGTATCGACAGCCAACGGAACCGACGTAGGGGTAGGGCGCACCGGAGGCGGCCCCAGCTCCGGCCAACCGTTCGCCCACCCCAGCCATGACCAGCCGACCCAGCATCACCATCGGTGAACTGGAAGCCAACTATCAGTTGTACTGCAAGGCTCTCAAAATGCTGATCACAGAGAAACGCAGCCTCAATAAAATCCAGCGGACAGTATGCTGGAATAAGCTGGAAATCCTGCACAACTGTCTACCCAGACACTACAAATCTCCCGATTACCTCTACGCCCAGTTATCGCAACAGCTGGCCGCTGACAATGCCAACACGAGGTGATCAGCCCACAGGCAGCGCACCAGCAGACCCACCAGCCGATCTGAAGGCAAGGCAGGTGATGCACACCACCCCAGAACCTCACAGCCCAGCCGGCGCCGGCCAGGCCTGACTGGCCATCACCAAGGGGGATCGCAGCAACGAGCCGCCGTTGATCAACGAGTGATACAGCCACACCCAGATCAGGCAACGCTGCAGTTCAGACGTCAGGATGGTGGCGCCAGTCTTGCAACGGCAAACACCACGGCGCATGGTATCCATGCACACGGATTGACAGCTGGATCGCAAGCGCAACGCTCTCACCTGAGCGATGGATCTCACGCCCTACCTGCAGAGCCTCAAGGGCAGCAACCTCGACGAGGTGCTGCTTTCGGTTGCCGTGAGCGGCAAGGTGGCGCTGGCGTTGAAAGGGCGGTTCTTTCTGCGCTGTCTTTGCGACAGCTTCGCGGAAACCACACGGATCGGCTGCGCCGTCACCGACGAGCAGAGCTGCCTGCACTACATCCGCCAGGAGCCCTATGAACTGCTGATCTGTACAGATTTTCTGGAAAGCGGCAATGGTTTCGAGCTGGCACGCAAGGCCCGCAACCTTCAACCCGATCTGAAGATCGTGGTGCTCGCCCTTGGCGATGCCATCCCGGTGGAATACAGCGAAGCCCCGTGGCTGGAAGCCGTTGTCGCTGAGGTGGACTTCGTGGAGGACCAGAAACCGCTTGAAGCTGCCGTGATCGCTGTAATGGGGCATCATTCCTACCGCAGCCCATCGCTGCGGACCAAGCAGCTGCCCTACCTGAGCTGCCCCCGCCTCACCCCGCGTGAATACGAGGTGCTGGATCTGCTGGCCAGCGGCCTCACCGACCGCGAGATCGCCGAGCAACTGGTGGTGAGCGAGGAAACAGCCCGCACCTATACCAAGCGCCTGCTCAAGACCCTTGAGGTAAGCAATCGCGTGCAGGCGGTGCTCAAAGGGATGCGCTGCGGCATGGTGCAGCTGTGAAGGGTGGCGCTGTTCACCGTGCGGCTGCCGCAGGGCTACCCATACTGTGCCGATCGCCCCACAGCTTCTGCAGACATGCCACAGCTCTCCCTGGCGCGTCTGAGCACCGCCACCTTGGCACTGGCCAGCCTCTTTGCCGCCGCGCCGAACCTGCCCGCCGCCGCCGGGCCTGCCACCGCAACCGGAGCCTGCGAGCAGCCCAAACGCGGACGCTACGCGGTGATGGCGATGGGCACCCTGATCAGCGGCGATGTCACCACACCCCAGGCCCGCCTGCTTGAAGAGCGATGGCTACCCGGGGGAGCCATCGAGGGACGCATCATCGAACGGGTGGGCAGCACCCTGCGCAGCGGCACTTACAGGGGGTCAGTCCGGATGGTGGGCAGCTGCCTGGCGCGCGTGGAACGATCACTGCCATGGGGAGCGCAGCAGTCAGAAGCGGTGCTGGACAGCCGCGGCAGACCGCTCTACAGCCTCGACCGTGGTCGGGGCACGGTGATCAGCAGCCGCTGGCTGCCGATGGCGCCTGGGAGCTGTCGTGCAGATGATCTCAACGGCACCGTTCTCAGTAGCCAGGTGGGCCTGAACCGCCGGCCAGGCACCCAGGGATGGACTCCCAATGCCGTGATCCAGCGCGAACAGTGGCAACACGGCAGCGTGCGTGGCGTGGCCCTCTCGAGCTATGGCGGGGTGGGTGACACTTCCAGCTACAGCGGCAGAATGCAACTGGAAGCCGGCAGCTGCTGGGGCGAGCTGGTGGAACAGGACCAGAAGGGAACCCGTTACCACTACAGCAGCCTGCTGGTGAAGGGACGCAGCGGTGCCCGCGGCTACCTCTATCTGCAACGGGACGCCGACGACCTCAGCGTCGGCTGGTTGGTGCGCGACTGACAGGAGTCTTCAGCACAGCGGGATCAGCCCCACCTGATCACCTGCTGACCACCCGAGCGATGATGGCCGCTTCGCTGAAACCGGCGCCATGCAGCGCCGCCAGGGCGGCCGGCGCCGTCTGGGCCGGCAGCGCCGCGAGCAGGGGACCGCAGGTCTGCGGATCAATCAATAGCTGCTGCCGGACTGCGAGGTCGCAGCCGGGCGCCGCCTGCACGTGCACAGGACCACCAGGCTCCAGCAGCGCCAGGCCACCGGCATTGGCCGGCGCCAGGCTGCTGGCGAAGCCAGCAGCCAACAGCTCCAGGGCACCGGCATAGGCGGGCACCGCCGCAGCATCGAGCTGCACGCGTACATCTGGGCCAAGCATCTCGCCCAGATGGCCCAGCAGCCCGAAGCCGGTCACATCGGTGCAAGCCTGGCAGCCATGGCGAGCCAGCAGGTCCACCAGAGAGGATGGGTCGCTCTGCATCGAGCGCAGGGCGGCATCCAGCCATCGGGCGCAACCGGCGCCGGCCTGGGCGGCGGCGAACAACACGCCAGTGCCGATCGGACGGCTCAACAGCAACACCTGGCCAGGCTGCAGGGGCCCCTTGCACCAATGGCGCTCAATCGGCACCCGGCCGTTCACCGTCAGCGCCAGAGCCAACCCGGCACCATCGCGCCCCTCCAGGGTGTGCCCACCCACCAGGGCAGCCCCCAGGGGATCGAGCACCGAACGCACGCCGGCCAGGGTGTGCAGCAGCAGCTCCTCCTGCAGAGGCGGGGCCGCAGCGGGCAGGGTCACCAACGCCTGGGCGCTGAGCAGATCGGCGCCGCTGGCCCAGAGATCGCTGCAGGCGTGCAGGGTGGTGAGGCGACCGTTGAGCCAGGGATCATCGACAAGCGCCGGAAAGCCATCGACGCTCTGCAGCATCAGGGCCCCATCGACGCTGCGGCCGATCAGTGCCGCATCCTCAGCCGCGGGGGCAGCACCGCCATCAGCCAGCCGAGCCAGAGCAGCTGAGAGGGGAGCCGCGGCCAGCTTGGCGGCGCAGCCGCGACACGCCATCGGCTCGGCTGCGGCCATGGCGGGCTCGCTCGAGAACGCGGCCATGAAGCGCCGGTCGATCCGATCCTTCCAGCGCCACAACCAGGACGCAGGCCCGAAGGCCAGCGGTCCGAAGCAGGCCAGAGCCTGCGGCGACCGCCCCGGTCGCCAGCCACCATCTCCCAGCAGCTGCAAGGCACGGGGCTGGGGCTGCCAGCGACGCAGGGGACGGGCCGGCTGCGCCAGGCTCCGCCGCAGGTTCTCGGCCAGCAGCGGCGCGGCCCGCACCGCCCAGACCCCCGAGGGAGGTCGCGGCGCGCCGGCAATCAGGGCACAGTCGCCGCTGGCGAACAGCCCGGGCAGACCCTGCACCGCCAGCGTGGGCTCGGTGAGCACGCGGCCGGAGGCGGGATCCACCGGCAGACCGCTGGCCGCCAGCCAGGCCGGTGCCCGACTGCCGGTACAGGCCAGATCGGCCGGCTGATCCGCCGACACCTCACGGCGCACCTGGATGCCGGCATCGGCCAACAGGCGCTCGGCGCGTCGATTGGCCGCCCGCGACCCCAGATGCAGGGTCGTACCGCGCAACAGCAACTCCACGCTGCAGCCACGGCCTCGGAACGCCAGTGCCAGCTCCACCGCCGCCGCACCACCACCGCGAATGCGCAGCGGTTGAGCGGCCGGACGGCCCACAGCCCAACGCAGGAACGGCTCCAGGGGCTTGACCGCCTGCTCAGACGCCACGGCCGGTTCGGGCGTTACAGCACCGACGTCGAGGCTGAGGAGATCAAAGCGCAGGGGCGGCCGGCCCTGCAACTGCAGCTCCCGGGCGACGGGGTCGAGCCCGGTGATCTCGGCCTCAATGAAGCCGATGCCGGCACGGATGCAGAGGGGTCTCAGCGCGATCTCAGCCTGATCCGGCCGGTGCAGGCCTGCCACCAGAGCCGGCACCATGCCGGAATACAGGGCGGTGCTGTGGCGGCTCACCAGCAGCACCATGGTGCGGGGCGGCCGGAGCTGCGGGCGCATCGCCCAGCGGCGCAGCAGCAGCGCATGGCTGTGCCCCCCGCCTGCGAGCAGCAGCAGCTGGCGATCCGGGGCAGCGGAGGGGTTCACGCGGTGGGCAGGATGGCGAGCCAGGGCACGGCAGGGGCACCGCTACCGGGCTGAAGCACGCGACAGGGCGTTTGGGGCAGGTCAATCGATGTGCAGCTGGCCGTCGGCATCCCAGCTGAGCAGCGATGGCAGACCGGTGAGAGCGCCACCATGGTCAACCCGCGCCACCCGCCGGCCGTTCATCAGCGGGATCAGCCGCCCGATCTGCTCGGTGATCCGTTCGCTTTGCTCGGTGATCCGCTCACTGTGCTCGTTGATGTGCTCGCTGAACGGCTCGTTCTGCTGCAGCGGCGCCGTGGCGCGAGCCTCAGGGCGGGGGCAGGGCTCGACCATGGACGGAACGGCGACGGAACAGCGATGGACCGGGACATCAGGGCTCACGCCTGGGGAGGCACGACCGAATCCTGGGGGGATTCAGGCTGCAGCCACCATCAGGGGAGCCGGCGATTGGAACTCTCAGAACTGTAGGGACCGACCTCAACAACACCCGTTTCAGCGCCGGTCGCGCTGACCGCAGCGCCGCCATCAGCGCTGAGGCCCGTCTCCAGCTCCAGGCCAGCGCGGCTGAGATTCCAGCGGTGCGTGGCCGCCACCCGGGCTGAGCGGGCCTGCTGCAGATTGCGCTGGGCGAGCAGCAGCTCGGTGATCGGTGCGATCCCGGCGCGATAGCGCAACAGGGCATCGCGGACCGACTCCTCACCGGCGGCGCCGGCAGCGGTGGCAGCGGCGATCTGCGGGCCGGCGGCCTGATGGCTGGCATACCAGGTCTGCACGTTCTGGATGATGGCCTGCCGTGCCTGATCCAGGGCCACCGCGGTGCGCTCCGCCCGGCGCTGGGCCAGGGCACTGGAGGAGCGGCTGAGGCCACCGTCAAACAACGGCTGGCGCAGGCTGAGCAGCACCCCATAGTCGTAGAAGCTGCCGGAGGCGTTGCCCGGCGCATTCACGCCGGGAAGATTGACCGTGCTGCCATTCACTCCAAGCTGGGATGTGCCGTTCAACACCGGCACGTTGAACCAGTCGCCACTGATCCCGCCACCGAGCAACAAACCCACACTGGGCAAGCGTTCGGAGCGAGCCAGCTGCACCCGCGCCAGCTGCGCCTGCCGCTGCTGCTCCAGCACCGCCAGGCCAGGGCGCTGAGCCAGGGAGCGCTCCACGGTGGGCTCGAGTGCCAGGGGCCAGGCCGGCCAGGGCAGCAGGGCATCACGGGTGATCACCGGTTGATCAGCAGGCAGATTGAGCACCCGAGCCAGAGCACTGCGGGCCACCTGCTGCTGAGCCTGAGCCTCCGCCAGTCCCAGCCGATCGGTCTGCAGCAAGGCCTCGGCCTGCAGCGTGTCAATGCGGGCGGCCAGGCCGCGGCGGCGGATCGCCATGGCATCGCGCAGCAGGGTGGTCGACAGGTCCACCGAGCGCTGCCAGACGGGGATCTGGGCATCCGCCAACTGGGCGAGCAGATAGGTGCTGATGATCTCGAAACGGCTGCGGCGCTGCTGCTCGCTCAGCTCGAAGCGAGCGGCGTTCAACTCGGAGCGGGCGGCGCGCAGCAGGGGGTCACGACCGAAATCAAGCAACGGCAAGCGCAGGGTCAGGCCGAGATTGGCAAAGGTGTTCTGCACCACGGCATAGCCATCACCGCCAAGGTCGAAATTGAGATCACCAATGCTTGGCAGGTTGGAGACAAAGCCGATGCTGGTGCCCACCTGGGCCCAGGTGCCCAGGCCGACGATGTCCAGCTTCGGCAGGAAACGGCTGCGGGCCACCCCCACCAACGCCTGGCCTTCCTGCACCCCCAGAGCGCTGCCGCGCAGGCTGAGGGATCCAGCCACCCCCAGATCGAGCGCTTGCTGCAGGGTCAACGACAGCACTGCCGGGGCTGCCCCGCCTCGGGTCTCGGGCTCCGCGACCGAGGCGGCAGGCATCGGCTGCGCCGCGACGCCGGCAACAGAGCCATGACCTCCCGCCAGAAACAATGCCGCCAGCAATGTTGGGAACCCGGAGCGGATCCAGCGCTGTCCAGGCCCGTGCACGCCCCATACCCGCAAGTGGCCGGTACCCTAAGGCCACTCTTTTCACGTCGACCGTAGGCGCCATGGCCGCAGCGGACAGTGCGCCACGCCTTCTGCCGATGGCGGCGGTCACAGCCCTCTGCGCCACCTGGGCGGTCAGCCCCCTGATCGCGATCAAGGTGGAGGGCAGCGCCGTGCTGCTGGAGCCCGACAGCCGCGTCGGTGTCTATGCCCGCTCCGCCGGCCAGGTGCAGCGGCTGGAGCATCGGGTGGGCGATCAGCTGCGCCAGGGGGAGACTGTGCTGGTGCTGGATCGGATCGACCAGGCCGCCAGCGGCTCTGGGGCCGTGGGCAGCAACCCGGATGCATTACGACGCCAGGAGCAGGCAATCCGGCTGCAGCAGCAGGCGATCCGCGCTCAGATTGCACGCCTGCACACCAGCAACGGAGCGGTGGGCCAGCAGCTGAAGGCGCTGGAAGCCCTGCGACGCGAGGAGGTGATCCCCCTTTACAGCCCCCTGTGGGTGGGCGCCCAGGATCTCTATCTGCGCAATCTCGGCCAGATCAAAGCTCTGGAGGGGCAGCTGGCCCAACTGGATGTGCTGCAGGCGCAGGTGGAGGGGCAGGAGGACAGCCTGGCGGTGCTGGCACCACGCGCTGGCGTGCTGCTCAGCCTGAGCGTGAACCCAGGCCAGGCGGTGCTGCCTGGACAACGGCTGGGCACGATCGGCGCCGGGCCGGCGCCGCAACGCCGGCCGCGTACGGCGGTGGCCCTGTTCAGTGATGCCGACGCAGCCCGGCTGCGGCCCGGGGACACGATCGAACTCGATATGTTGCTGCAGACCAGGAACCGTTACGGCGGCAGCGCCGAGCGCTGGGGGCTGATCGAGGGTCGCATTCAGCGACTGTCGCCCAGCAGCGCCGATCTGGCAGAGGTGAGCCGCGTCGTGGGCGACCCGGAACTGGCGGCCAACCTGATGGCCCGCAGCCGCCAGGCCGCCGTGGGTGAAGGCGGCGATCCCATCGACAACACCACCGACAAGCTCTCGGCACCGGTGGTGCTGGCGGTGCTTGAGCTCGAAGGCGCCGACACCCCCAGCGGTCTGCGCTGGAGCGGCGGTCGCGGCCCGGATCTGCCGCTGGAGAACGGCACACCGGCCAAGGTGAAGGTGGAGGTGGAGCGCCGCTCAGCCCTCAGCTTCCTGGCGCCGTTCCTGCGCTGGCTGGGCGGCGCCGAGCGCTGAAAAGACACACCAACCGCAACCGACAGCGGCTGCCGCCCCCGCTTCTTCCTCCGTTTCCTGCTCTCATGCCGCAACGTGCCCGCTGGCTGCGTCCCTGGCTGCAGCCGGCTCCCTGGCTGGCTCTGCTGCTGCTGCTGATCACGGCGTTGAGCTCTCCACCGCGGCTGTGGTTCTGGCTGGCGCTGCTGCTGGTGGTGCTGCTGGTGGGCTGGGTTCAGGCCCTGCGCCCACCTCAGGGCTGAGGCCCGGCGATGCACGGACTGCGGGCGGCAGTGGTGATCGGCCTGGCGGCGGGCCTGACGACCTCGGTTTGCGAGGGGTTGGCCATCAGCGGCAGCGCCGTGGCCTACGGCGCCGTGATCGCCGCCCTGATCGTGCGACCGGACTTCACCCTTTGGCCGACGCTGATCTACCCGGTGCTGCTGCTGCTGGTCGGCCTGTGCATGGGCATCGGCGTGGCGATTGGGCAGGCAACGGCGGGCATGCCACAGGTGCTGGTGTTCGGATTCGTGGCGGCGCTGATGCAGCTGCTGGCCCTGCTGCTGCCCGCCCGGCTTCGCCTGCTCTCGGGGGTGATGGCGGTGGTGGGCGTGCTGCCGCTGCTGAGCGCTGCCCCCAGCTGGCGCGACTGGGGTGAACAGATGCTGGCCCTCGGCCTGGGCATGGCGATTGGCACGCTGCTGCAGTGCCTGTTCAGCCCGGCGGCGGCGGCAGCGCAACAGGCTGGACCGGAACGGGGCCAACCGGGGAGGACGGTGGAGAAGGCGACCGATGCCGTTGAGCCGCCCGTGGCGGTGCGGCTGAGGCAGGGCCTGCGCTCACCTTTCTTCTGGCGCAAGCTTGTGTTCGCCAGCCTGGCCCTGGCCATCGGGCAGGGGATTGGAGCTGTCACCCCGAAATACCTGTACTTCGGCGTGGTGCTGTTGCTCAACGACAGCATCGGCGCCACCCTGCTAAGGGTGCGCGACCGCATGGTGGGAGTGAGTCTCGGCGTTCTGATGCCGATGCTGGTGTTCAACTGCCTGGGCATGGGCGAGCTCTCCACCGGCCTGGTGATGGCCGGAACCGCTGCCCTGGTGACGGCACTGCGCTGTGAGGAGCACCTGCGCACGGCGTTGATCTCCAGCGGTGTGGCCTTCATCGGCTACGGACCACTGGTGGCCTGGTATATCCCGAACCGCTGGCTCGACTACCTGATGGGCTGTGGCCTGGCCCTGGCAGTGGGGCTGCTGCTGTTCCCCAGCTCAGCCCTGCGTCGCTACAACGAACGGCTGGAAGATCCTGAGGCCAGCGCAGCTGAACTCGGGGCCCTGCTGCCGGCAGCCCGCGAGGAAGCCCGCTGGCTGGGGCTGACGGCGCCTGATCAGCCCCGATGAGCGATCCCAGCCGCTTCAAGCCAAACCCGTGCCGGCCTTGGCAGGTGATGGCCGGCGTGCTGCTGGCGGTGGCGGGCGACGGGGCCGCTCGGGCGGCCCAGGCAGCGGGCCAGGCCGGCTGCATCCCCATGGGGGCACAGCTGGTGCTGATGGTGCTGATGCTCACACTCTCCTGCATGGTGCACGCCCTGGTTTCGGTGCTGCAGGCGGAGCTGACCTGGCGTGGCAAGCTCGCGCGCTGGTGCGGCCCCTATCGCAGCGGTCGCCTGCTGCTGATCGTGGGGATGGCGCTGCTCACGGCTCTGGCGCTGCTGGTGGAGATCCTGCTGTGGGCCCTCCTCTATTGGAGCCTGGGCCTGTTTCCCGCCCTGGAGGGCAGCCTCTACTTCTCCGGTATCACCTTCACCACCGTCGGTTATGGCGACATGACCCTGCCGGGCTGTTGGCGGCTGCTGAGCGTCGGCGAAGCGGTGAATGGCGTGCTGATGGCGGGCTGGAGCACCGCCCAGCTGATCACAGTGGTGCAGCGGATGATGGAGCTTCGGCTCCAGGCTGAGGGGTGGATGACACCGGCAGCGGGTCCGTTGACGGCTCCAGCGGCAGCTCCGGCACAGGCTCCGTCGGCAGTTCAGGCCAAAGCTCAGCCAGGAGGTCGCGATCGCGGGTCTCCTGACGGAAACACCAGGTGATCGCGGCCCCCAGCAGAGACGTGAGCGCCAGCGACAGCAGCAGCAGCCCGGCGCCCTGCTGGGGCACCAGCGGGAACACCAGGGCGGTGATCACAGCGCCGGCCTTACCGGCGGCGGCAGCACCGCCGGCACCCAGCCCCCGCAGTGGCGGCGGGAAGAGCTCACCGGCCAGAAGATAGGTCTGGGCATTGGGTCCGAGGTTGGTCATGAACTGAAACAGGGCCAGCCCGGCCGCCAACAGTGGCAGGCTCGGTGTCGCGGAGCCGAGGGCGAAGCCAGCCAAGAGCAGACCTGCGGCGCAGCCCAGGAAGCCACTGATCTGCAGCGGAATACGGCCCCAGCGGTCAGCCAGAGCGATAGCGGCAGCAATCCCCAGCACCAGCATCAGCTCGATCCACAGCGCCGCGCGTGCTGCAGGCCGGGGCGTGGCACCGGCGGCGGCCAGCAGCAGCGGTAGCGACAGGCCGACGCCATAGGTGGCCAGATCCTGCAGGAACCAGGGCAGACAGGCCAGAGCAGTGGCACGCCGCAACGGCGGCTGCAGCAGCAGGCGCCAGCCGGTGATGGCGGCACCACTGCGTTGGATCATGGCCTGGCGGGCCGCCTGCAGCTCGGCACCACCCAACAGCCAGGAGCTGTGACGCGGCAGCAGCAGCCGCCCAAACAGCACCAGCAGCACCGCCGGCAGCGGCAGCAGGTAGAGCAGACGCCAACTGGCGGGCTCAGGGCCTTGCGGCCACAGCAGCGCCGCCAACGCCGTGGCCAGCAAAATACCGAGGGCCTGAAACCCGAAGGCCGAGAGCACCATCCGGCCGCGTCGCGCCACCGGCACGCACTCGGCGATCACCAGGTGGGCGATCGGATAGTCGGCACCGAGGGCCAAGCCGATCAGCAGCAGGCCGGCCGCCAGCCAGAGGGGATCAGGGCTGAGCACCACCAGCGCCAGGCCAAGCAGCAGCAGCGCCATGGCGGCGATGAACAGGGGCCGGCGCCCCAGCCGATCAGCCAGACCGCCAAGCCCAACTGCACCCACCAGGATGCCGATCAGGCTGCTGGCGCTGAGGCCCCCCTGCTGCAGAGGGCTCAACTGGAACTGCTCGACCACCAGCGGCAGGGTGAAGCCGCCGAGGAATACCACCAGACCCTCAAAGAACTTACCCGCCGAGGCCAGCACCCACACGGACCAGCGCATCGGGGCGCCGGCGCACTCAGACGCCGGCGGCGCTGTGGCCATCAGGCGATCTGACTGAGGAACTGGCGGCTGCGCTCGTGGCTGGGGGCGGTGAAGAACTGCTCAGGCGGGGCCACCTCCACCACCTCACCATCAGCCATCAGGGCCACACGGCTGGCCACCTGGCGCGCAAAGCGCACCTCATGGCTCACCACCACCATCGTCATGCCATCACGGGCGAGCTCCTGCATCACGGCCAGCACCTCCTGCACCATCTCGGGATCAAGGGCACTCGTGGGCTCATCGAACAGCATGATCCGCGGTTCCATGCAGAGCGAACGGGCGATCGCCACGCGCTGCTGCTGCCCGCCCGAGAGCTGGCCTGGATATTTGTGCGCCTGATGCTGGATGCCAACGCGCTCGAGCAGCTCCAGCGCCTGCTGCTGCACCTCAGCCTTGGGGCGACGCCGCACCAGCACCGGCGCCAGGGTCACATTCTCGAGAACGGTGAGATGGGGGAACAGGTTGAACTGCTGAAACACCATGCCCACCTCACGGCGGATCGCGTCGACGTGGCGCACGTCATCACTGAGGGTGATGCCATCGACCACGATTGAACCCTTCTGGAAATCCTCCAGGCCGTTGAAGGTGCGGATGAAGGTGCTCTTCCCGGAGCCCGAGGGCCCCATGATCACCACCACCTCGCCTTGGTGCACCATCAGGTCGGCACCGCGCAGGGCCTGAAAGCCATTGGGGTACCACTTCTCGACCCCACGGGCCTCGATCATCAGCGGAGCGGTCATGCCTTGAGCGCGGTGGTGTTGGTGGCGAGGGTGCTGGGGTTGAGGCGGTGCTCGAGGGCGCGGCTGCCGAGGCCGAGGGCCGCGCAACAACACCAGAACAGGATGGCGAGCACCAGATACACCTCAGCGTTGCGGCCGAGGAAAGCCGGATTGGCCATCACGGTGCGGGCGATGCCGAGCAGATCGAGCAGACCGATCAGCGACAAGAGCGTGGTGTCCTGCAGCAGGGTGATGAACTGACCGACGGTGGCCGGCAGCGCCACCCGCAGCGCCTGGGGCAGCACCACATGAAGCAATGCCTGGGGCAGGCTCAGGCCGAGGGATCGTGCCGCCTCCAGCTGGCCGGGCGGCAGGGCCGCCAGACCGGTGCGCACCGCTTCAGCCACGTAGGCGGCAGCAAAGAAGGTGAGCACCCAGGCCGCCCGCCAGACCCGATCCGGCGCCAGGCCGCCGGGCAGCAGGAAGCCGAGAATGTTCTGGCCGAGGAACAGCAGCGTGATCAGCGGCGCGCCGCGGATGAATTCGATGTAGAACACCGAACCCCAGCGCAGCAGGGGCAGTGCACTGCGGCGCCCCAGGGCCAGCAGCACACCCAGCGGGAAGCAGAGCAGGATCGCAAAGCTTGCTTCCACCAGGGTCAGCATCAGGCCGCCCCATTCAGCGGCAGGTACCTGCATCAGGCCCAGGCCGCCGCTGATCAGCACCATGCCGATCAGGTAAAGCGCAGGCCAGATCAGCGCCAGCATCGGTCGGAGCTGCTGCGGCACCAGGGCCCCCCAGCGACCGGCCGCCGCCCGCAACAGCAGCAGCAGCGCCGTGATCGCCCACCAGCGCACCTGGATGCCGGGCTGGGCGTGCAGGGCCAGGGGCACATAGAGACTGATGGCCCCCAGCAGAGCCGCAGCAATGCTGTCGTTGCGGGGCCAGGCCTGCGCACGCCGATCAGCGCGGGGCCAGGCCCGCAGCAGTCCCCAACTCAGCCCGGTGGCGCCAGCGAGCAGGGTGACCAGCAGCCAGAGGCGCCACTGCTGTTCCAGGGGATAACGACCGATGGCGAACAGGTTGCTGTTGGCCTGGATCACGGCCCAGCGAGCCTGGCTGGTGGCCCAGTGCAGGAAGGCCACGGCCGCCGCCGAGAGCCCGGCGAGCAGGACGATGGAGATCACGCCATCGAGCGGTGTGGCGAAGAGCTCCCGGCGCAGGCGATGCAGCGGTGGAGGCGAAGCGGTACGCGGCGGCGGAGAAGAGACAGACATCCGATTTCAACGCTCCTTCAGTTGCACGCAGCTGTTGAGGCCATTCATCAGGGCAGAGATCAGCAGATCAATCACCAGGTAGGCCGCCAGGAGGATCAGCACCACCTCCACGGCTCGCCCCGTCTGATTGAGGGTGGTTTCAGCCACGGAATAGAGATCGGTGTAGCCACACGCCACCGCCAGGGATGAATTCTTGGCCAGTGAGATATACTGACTGTTGAGAGCGGGTACGATCACTCTCAGGGCTTGGGGCAGCACGATCCGACGCAGAGTCTGAACCTTGCTGAGCCCGAGTGACCGTGCTGCCTCCCACTGGCCTGCAGGAACAGCCGCCACGCCACCGCGCACCACTTCAGCGATGAAGGCACCGGTGTACACCACCAGACCGGTGAGCAGGGCTCCGAATTCAACTGTAAAACGCAGCGATCCTTGCCAGACACCGTTCTCCAGTTCGGTGTGACCGAGATAGAGGCCAGATTTGGCCAGCACAAGGCCCGGCAGCTGCAGAGCGGCATCGCCATTGGGCAGCTGCAAAAAGACAACGAAATACCAGAACACCAACTGCAGCAGCAGCGGAATATTGCGAACCACCTCCACATAGATCCTTGCCAGGCGGCGCAGCAGACCATTACTGCTGAAGGCGGCGGTACCGGCCAGTGTGCCAAGCACGGTGGCACCGACCAGGCCTGCGATCACAACCCTCAGGGTGTTGACCAGCCCAGCCAGAAGGGCACGCCAGTAAGGCAGGCCGGCGTTGTAGGGCAGCAGGGTTTCGGCGATGTCGAAACCCGAGGGGTTATCCAACCAGCCCCAGCTGAGCAGCAGGCCGGCGGCGGTGAGGTTGCGCACCAGGTTGCCAACCAGGAACGCCACCACCACCAGCACCAACAGGCCGACCAAGCCCTGCGCCAGCCAGGGGATCAGGCGCCGGTTGCGCCACCAGGGCAGCGGTGCGGCCGCATCAGCCGCCGCCTGCGGGCGGAGCGAGGGCGTCATCAGCGGAACGGCGGCGAATAGATCAGGCCGCCATCTTTCCACTGGCGGTTGAGGCCACGCTCAAGCTTCAGCTTGGAGGCAGAGCCGACATTGCGCTCAAACACCTCGCCGTAGTTGCCCACAGCCTTCACCGCCTGCACCACGAAATCGGCTGGCAGACCGAGCTGCTTGCCGAAATCACCCTCTACGCCGAGGAAGCGGCGCAGGTCGGCCTGGTTGGGGTTAGCCCTGGCTTCAGCCACCTTGGCTGCAACGTTGGCCTGGGTGATCCCCAGCTCCTCGGCCTGCATCAGGCTGTAGACGACCCAGCGCACGGCATCGGACCAGACCGGATCGGCATTGACGGTGGCCGGGCTGAGGGGCTCCTTGCTCAGCACATCAGGCAGCAGGATGTGGGCGGCGGGATCAGGGAAGCTGGTGCGCTTACCAGCAAGCTGCGAGCGGTCGCTGGTGACGGCCACACAACGACCCTCCAGGTAGGCGGCGTAGGTCTGATCGCCGGTCTGGAACTTGAGCGGGGTGTAAGGCGTGTTGAGCTCGCGCATGCGGTCGGCGAGGTTGAGCTCGGTGGTGGTGCCGCTCTCCACACAGATCGGTTTGCCGGCCAGGTCCTTGAGGTTGGCGACGCCGCTGCCGGCGGGCACCATCACACCCTGACCGTCATAGAAAACGGTGGGCGCGAAGCTCAGGCCATTGCCACCGGCCGCGTCGCGGCTGAGGGTGTAAGTGGTGTTGCGGGAGAGCAGATCGACTTCACCGCTGGCCAGGGCAGCAAAACGCTCCGAGGAGTTGAGATCGCGGTAGTCCACCTTGGCGGGATCGCCGAGCACGGCAGCAGCGGTGGCTTTGCAGACATCCACATCAAGGCCGCTGTAACGACCATCGGCCCCGACGTAGCTGAAGCCGGGTAACTTGCCATCAACACCGCAGATTAACTTGCCGCGGGAGCTGATCATGGCCAGCTTCTGGCTCTGAATGCCGCCGTCTTCTCCGGCGCAGCCCAGCAGGGTGAGCGACGCGACCAGGGGAAGGACTGCCGCCAGTCTGCGCATCAGAGTCATGGCACGCTGCTTTGTTTGGCGCAGTTTGCCAGTAAATCCGCGGGCCGGGGCTCCCACGAGGCAGGCGCAACGACCGGCACCGCCACCGGCTCGATCAGGCGAGCAGCATGGCGCGCACGCTGGCGGCGCTGAAGCCATCCACCTGGATCCACTTCTGGCGGGACGTCGCACCGCGCACCAGCGTCACGCGCCGCTGGGGCACCCCCAGGCGCTGGGCGATGAAAGCCAGCAGGGCAGCATTGGCCTGGCCATCCACCGGCGGCGCCTTGAGGCGGATGACGATCACACCCTCGCGCTCACCCAGCACCGCATCGGCCCGGGCCCGCGGTTGAACCCGCACGGCCACCAGGGTCTCAGCCGGGATATCGCCGGAGGGGTCGTGACCATCGTCGGAGCAGGCGACCATCGTTGCTCAACCCAACCACGCGGCTCAACCCACCGCCAGCAGAACACACCAGCAGAGCGGCTGCCCCGGCACCGCGGCCGATCAAGGGGCAGCAATGGCAGCGCCAGGAGCTGTCCTGGGGTGCACGGCGACGAGGCGACGTAGGGTCTGGTCAGAGCGGACAGCGGGGCAGATGCGCAGCTCCCCAGGGGCACTGGCACGGGGATTCGGGTCGCGGTTTGAGCGGCAGTTTGAGCGCTGGCTTTGGCGCTTTCGGCTGATCGCGATCGTGCCGGTGGTGATGAGCCTGCTGAGCACGGCAGCTTCATTCCTGTGCGGCAGCAAGGAAATTCTGGAGGCGCTGGCCCTGCTGTTCGACAACGCTCCCGACGACAGCAAATCCGTGGCCAAACTACTGGGCATGCTGGTGGGCGGCGTGGATCTCTATCTGATCGGCATTGCCCTGCTGATCTTCGGCTACGGCGTTTACGAGTTGCTGATCTCCGACATCGAGGCGGCACGGCCGGCTGGCGGTGAAAGCGGCAACGGCAGCGGCGGCAGCGGACTGCTGGATATTCGCAGCCTTGATGCGCTCAAAGAAAAGCTGGTCAAAGTAATTGTGGTTGCGCTGATCGTGGCCGCCTTCAAGGCAATGCTGATCTTCCCGATCGACAACACAAACAATCTGCTGGTCTTCAGCGGCAGCGTGCTGCTGCTGGCCCTCAGCGCCTGGCTGGTGGCCGGTGGGCCCGGGCGCCAGCACTGACGCGATCCCCAGGCACCCCATCGCTCGAATCCGCCCGGCTTGCCATGACCACCCGCACAACCCTGACCATCCGCCGCCCGGATGACTGGCATGTGCATCTGCGCGACGGGGCCATGCTGCAGGCGGTGGTGGGCCACACCGCTCGCCAGTTCGCGAGGGCGATCGTGATGCCCAACCTGCGACCACCGATCACGAGCGCAGCCGCGGCCGCGGCCTACCGCGATCGCATCCGCATGGCCCTGCGGGCCAGCAGCGGCGAGCGGGCAGCGGCAGCGTTCACGCCGCTGATGACGGCGTATCTCACCGAAACGCTGCCGGCGGCAGAGCTGGAATTCGGGTTCCGCGAGGGTATCTTCACCGCGGCGAAGCTGTACCCAGCCGGTGCCACCACCAACTCCGATGCCGGTGTGCGCGATCCCGCCCACATCAGAACTGCTCTGGAAACGATGGAGCGGATCGGCATGCCGCTGCTGATCCACGGTGAGGTCACCGATCCCGAGGTGGACATCTTCGATCGCGAGGCGGTGTTCATCGAGCGCCATCTGCGCCCCCTGCTGCAGCGTCACCCTGGGCTGAAGGTGGTGCTGGAACACATCACCACCGCCGATGCGGCAGCGTTCGTGACCGAGGGGCCGACCAACCTGGCCGCCACGATCACGCCACATCACCTGCACATCAACCGCAACAGTCTGTTCCGCGGTGGGCTGCGGCCTGATTTCTACTGCCTGCCGGTGGCCAAGCGCGAACGGCACCGCCTGGCCTTGGTGGCGGCCGCCACATCCGGACACCCGCGCTTTTTCCTTGGCACGGATTCCGCCCCGCACGGGCGTGAGGCCAAGGAATCTGCCTGCGGCTGCGCCGGCATCTACAACGCGCCCTACGCGCTGGAGAGCTATCTGGCGGTGTTCGAACAGGAGAACGCCCTCGATCGCTTCGAGAGCTTCGCCAGCGAGAACGGACCGCGCTTCTACGGGCTACCACTCAACAGCGACACGATCACCCTTGAACCGATCCATGCCGCGAATCAGGCCGAGGCCCCGATGCTGGTGCCGCCGCTGCTGCAGCTCGCCAATGGCACGGAAAACCCCACGGTGCTGGTGCCGTTCCACGCCGGGGAAGCGCTGGGCTGGCGCCTTATGGAGTCCTGAGGCCCCGGGAAGATCAGGGAATCTCAGCAGCGGAATCCGCGGGCTCAAGCTGAATCGTGGCGTGCACGATGCCGAGGCTCGCCAGCTCACGCTGCGCTCGCCGCAGCAGCTCTCGATCATCGAGGATCACGCAACGGCGGAGATGCACTGTGAGGGCGGTCTGGGAGGTGCTGATCGCCCAAACGTGCAGATGATGCACATCCATCACACCCGGCAGGGCAGACAGACGCGCCAGCACGGCATCGCGGTCGATGTGGCGGGGCACGGCATCAAGACTCAGCCGCAGTGCTTCCCGCAGCAGCTCCCAACCGGTGCCAGCCACAGCGATGCCCACGCCGATGGCGGTGACGCTGTCCAGCCAGCTCCAGCGGGTGAGCATCACCAGCAAGGCACTGATCAGCACCGCCGCCGACACGGCTGCATCCGTGAGCAGATGCAGCACCGCGGCGCGGCGGTTGAGATCGGTGTGGCCCGTGGCGCCGAAGGCCCGCGCTGACCCAAGGTTCACCACGACACCGGCCGCCGCCGCCCAGGCCACCGGCAGAGGCACCACCGGTTGGGGATGCAGCAGCCGCTGCAGCGCCTCCACAATCACCACCGCACCGGCCGCGAAAATCAGCAGGGCGTTGAACAGCGCCGCCAGCTCGGTGCTGCGGCCGTAGCCATAGGTGAAGGAGTCGGTGGTGGGCCGTGTGCTGAGGCGCTCGGCCACCCAACCGAGGATCAGTCCCGCCACATCGCCCAGGTTGTGCAGCGCATCACCCACCAGCGCCAGCGAACCGAAGGCCAGGCCGATCGCCAGCTGCAGCCCCGAAAGCAGACTATTCAGCAGCACGCTCCAGCGAAAGGCGGCCGCCGATGCGCCGCGGTGCTGATGCACGAGCGGGTGACGGTGCGCCTGTTGATGGCCATGGCGATGGCCCTGATGCGGCGGCGGCGAATCAGTGGATTCCGGCATCAGCGTGTCGATCGCGACAGAACACTCCCGCATTGGTAGCAGCTGTTACCTGCGCCGGGCAGCCCCGATCCATAACCTCCTGAAATCATTCGCACCTGCCGCCCGATGCAAACCAAGCTTCAGGCCCTGCGCGCCGATGGTGCCTGGGATCAGCTCAAGACCTACCCAAACCCGCTGCTGGCCTACATCGCCGCGTGCAAACTGAGCCGGCGAGAGCAACGGCGCTGCCGAACGGTCTGTGCCAGCGGCCAGATCCTTGAGGAGATCAGCCCTCTCACGGTACGGATTCAGCCCAGCCTGGCGGCGACAAGGTAACGAGCCCGCAACGGTCAGCAGACAAACACAAACGTCCTGCCTACGTTCCGGCAGGCGTGGTGCGAGCACGCCAATTCCCCTGTCTGCCAGCCCGATTCATGTCACTCGTGCAAGCGCCCGCCCTGGGCATCGAGCGGTTTGCCAACGGTCAGCACAAAGAGCACTGGCGCCACGCCTCCACCGGCGATAAGCGCACAATCATCCGCGCTGTCTATCAGCAGGTGCTGGGTGGCCAATATCTCATGGCCAGCGAGCGCCTTGAGGGAGCTGAATCCCTGTTCAGCAACGGCCACCTCAGCGTACGTGAGTTCGTGCGCGCCGTCGCCCGCAGCGCCCAGTACCGCACCCGTTTTTTCGAGAGCTGCAATCCCTATCGATTCATCGAGCTGAACCACAAACACCTGCTCGGCCGCGCTCCCCACAACCGTGAAGAGATGCTGCACCACTTCACGATCCTGCGGGAACAGGGTTACGACGCCGAGATCGACTCCTACATCGACAGCACCGAATACAACACCAACTTCGGCAACGACAGCGTGCCCCACATGCACGGTTGGGATTACGCCGTGGGGCATGAGGGCCGCCAGTTCTCGTGGGTGCTCCAATTGGCGCGCGGCGCCGCCGCCTCGGTGAAGGGTGATGGCAGCGGCACCCAGTTCAAGCTGGGTTCGGCGCTGCATCAGAACCGAGCGATCCCTGTGGCCGGAGTCGCGAGCGCCTCAGCGGCCAGCTGGGCACCAGCCCCCGCGGCTGCCCACTACAGCCACATCAGCACCGAGGGCCCATTCCGTGCCAACGTGGCTTCAGGCAGCGAACTGCCCAGCGCTGAGCTGCCAGGCAGGCGCCATCGCGATGGCACCCCCGCCTACGGGTTCCGCAGCAGCGAATTGCTGGTCTGCACCCCCAGCGCCGGTGCCGCCTCCGCTGGCAGCCGCGTGGTGACGATCACAGCCACCGGCATCGCCAACAATGCCTTCGTG
Organism: Cyanobacteriota bacterium; assembly: GCA_041158125.1. Taxonomy (GTDB): domain Bacteria; phylum Cyanobacteriota; class Cyanobacteriia; order PCC-6307; family Cyanobiaceae; genus Vulcanococcus. Next base: position 33,829 of record JBEBCC010000050.1, on the reverse strand, counting down.
CGCCATGGCGCTTACACCACGCGCGTGCCCTTCAGCCGCATGAACGAAGCCCTGCAGCGGCTGATCCGCCAAGGCGGAACCGTGGTGAGCGTTGTCGTCAGTGGCGATACCACCGCTGGCGCCGTTACCGAAGCGAGGACGGGCACAAACAACAAAGCCGGCAAGGCCACAGGAGGGGGCAGAAAGCAGGGTTGATGCACCCTGCCAGCGGCAGCAGCGGCCCCAACCCGCTGCTGCCGCTGTGGTGCACCGAGGCCCATCCGGGTTGCCAAGGGCGAGACCAGCGGAGATGCTGAACCCACTGATCCATGCCGGTCCATGGGCCGCACCCCTACGCCGCCGGTGCTGCTCAGCCGTCTGCTGGTGAATCTGGCCGGCCTCCTGGCCGTGTTTGCGGCCTGCCCAGCGGCACCAGCGGCCGGATCCGGCGACGCCACCCAGGCGGCACCGCCAGCGCCGAGCCTGAGCGTGCCCCAGGACTGGCCCAGCGCCCAGGAGCTGTTGCGACTGCCGCCGTGGCTGGCGGTGGCGGTCGATTACACCGCCGAACCGATCATCAACCCGTTGGGTGGCAGCGCCAGCCAGAGCGGCTGGATCGGCCAGACGGCCGTGGCATTGCAGCTGAGCACGGGCCTGACACGCAGCACGGAGCAATGGCGCGAGCTCGATCACTGGAGCCTGCACACGGCGGTGAATCACTACAGCGGCAATGCCTACACCAGCGAGGCGATCGGGGCGCTGTTTCCCCTGCAGCAGATCGCCTACCCCCCAGGGACGCTGCTGAGTGAGTTCAGCCTGCACCGCAGTGCCGGCAACGGCCTGCTGCAGCTCAAGGCAGGGCTGCTGCCCCTCAACCCCTCCTTCATCACGGCACCGGCCTTCAACGCCTACGTGCACTCGGCGTTCAACAACACACTGAACATCAGCGTTCCAGCTCTACCACTGAGCCCCTATGCCGCCCTCGGCGGCGTGGCGATGCTGCACCCCAGCGCGGAGCTGAGCCTCGGCTACGGCTGGTTTGATCTCAGCACCACCGCGCCCGTGGCCCGCTGGCTGGGCAGCATCGCCTCATGGCAAGGCAGCGGTTCCGCCCAGCTGCTGCAGCTGAGCTGGGTGCCGGGCGGCCAAGCGGCAGCGGCCGCATCGCTGCCAGGGTGTCGCACCGGAGGAAAAGTGATGCGGCGGAGCAGCACCTGCGAGCAGCCGGTGCTGGTGCAGAACCAGCTCCCGTCCCGCTGGATCAACCTGGGGGGCTACAGCCTGGGGGCTGCAGGCGGCGGCATCTACGGATCAGCCACGGTGAGCTCCGGCCTGCCCATGGGGCTGGGTGATCGCCTCTGGGTGGGCGCCGCCTGGAGCGGTGGCGAGGCCGGCAGCATCAATCCCACCTTCGTGGCGGGCGGTCTGTTGGTGCAGGGGGTGCTGCCCCATCGCCCGCTGGATCTGCTGATCCTGGGCGGCGGCCATGCCGCATTGCAGCCGGGCGTGGTCAGCAGCTGGCCCAGCAACCATGAGGCGATGCTGGAACTGGGCTACCAGTGGCAGCTGAACAGCAGCCTGGCCCTCCAGCCAACGCTGCAATGGATTTTCAACCCAAGCGCCGGGCCGCAGCCGCTGGCCGGAATCCTGGCGGCCAGCCTCCAGCTCAGCCTGAGCTTCTGAGCCGGGCCACGCCGTCGCCACTGGATCGGGGCAGAGTGAACCCATGGAGTTCAGCCCGGCCCAGCGCCGCAGAGCCGCCCTCGCGGCCCTGCTCGGCAACGCCCTCGAGTGGTACGACTTCGCCGCCTATGGCTATGTGGCCAGTGCCCTGGGCCACGTCTTCTTCCCGGCTGATGCCGTCGCCCTGCAGAGGCTGGCGTCGTTTGGAGTCTTCGCGGTGGGCTACCTGATGCGACCGGTGGGCAGCCTGGTGCTCGGTCCACTGGGGGATCTGCTCGGTCGGCGCCTGATGCTCAGCCTCAGCATCGTGCTGATGGGAGCATCGAGCCTGGCGATCGGCCTGCTGCCCGGCCACGCCCAGATCGGCATGACCGCCGGCGTACTGCTGATCCTGCTGCGGATGCTGCAGGGCTTCTCCGTGGGGGGTGAGTTCACCGGCAGCATCACCTACGCCACCGAAGCAGCACGTCGCGGCCATGCGGGCCTGCTCTCCAGCCTGGCGGTGGCGGGGGGCTTGGCGGGTTTCGGCCTGGGATCGCTGACGGCAGCGCTGATCGGCTGGGGGTTGGGCCAGGAGGCGATGGCGAACTGGGGCTGGCGGCTGCCGTTTCTGCTCGGGGCTGTGGTCGCGGCTCTGGGGCTGTGGATGCGCCAGGCCATTCCCGAAACGCTGCCCCATGCGGTTACGGACACCGCACCGCGCGGTGTCCGCGCCCTGGGCGGCGCCATCCTGCAACGGCTGCATCAGGTGGCGGAGCAGTGGCGGCTGGTGCTGCGCGTGATCGGTCTGGTGAGCTTCGCCAACGTGATCTTCTACCTGGCGTTCGTGTTCCTGGTGGATGCCACCGGCCAGCGGCTGGGGAACAGCGCCACCGCCAACGGCGTGGCCACACTGCTGCAGGGCCTGGGTCTGCCGCTGGTGGTGCTGGGGGGGCATCTGGCCGATCGCCACGGCCTGGTGGCGGTGAACCGCTGGGGCAACTTGGCCCTGATTCTGGTGATGCCCGCCGCTCTGCTGATCGGCCAGCAGCGAAGCCTGGCAGGCCTGATCACCGCGCTGGCCCTGCTGCTGCCGCCGATGATGATCACGATGGGCGCCCAGGGGGTGCTCGGCGTGGTGCTGATTCCGCCACGGCATCGCTGCGCGGTGTTCTCGATCGCCTACTCGCTGGCCATGGCCCTGTTCGCCGGCAGCGCACCCTTGCTGGCCACCTGGTTGCTGGAGCGTCAGCATTGGCCATGGGCGACGCCGCTGTATGCCCTGGTCCACGGCCTGCTGGCCCTCTGGGCCATTCGCAGCAGCCGTGCGCTGCTGCGCTGATCGCACCCCGCAATCCCGGTTGCCCCGAGCGACCGGATCACCCTGATCCGAGCTTCAACGCCGCCCCGATGGCCCTCTCCTTTCGCGAGCTCCAGAGCCAGCTGCTGCCGGAGTGGGGCCACGAGCACGACGGCAATGGTGTCGCCTTCGACCTGCTGATGCTGCCGTCGCTGAGCGTGGATCGCGCGGAACTGGAGCTCATCACTGGCGCCCATCACTACGAGGAGCGTCAGCTGTTCTCGCTGATCCGCCTGCGCGATCCGGGGGTGCGCATCGTGTACGTCACCAGCAAGCTTCTGCCGGAGCTGGTGGTGGATGCGGTTCTGGAGCTGCTGCCGGGAGTACCCACCTCCCACGCCCGCCGGCGCCTGCACCTGCTCGACGCCGACGATGCCTCCAGCCGACCGCTCACCGAGAAGCTGCTGGAGCGTCCGGCCCTGCTGCACCGCATCCGCGACCTGCTGCGCCCAGGCCGCAGCTTCATCGCCTGCTACGTGGTGACCGAACTGGAGAAACGGCTATCGGAGCTGCTGCAGGTACCGCTGCTCGGTACCGATCCCGCTCTCAGCCACTGGGGCAGCAAGGCCGGCAGCCGCGAGCTGTTCAGCCGCTGCGGGGTTCCCCATCCGCCCGGCAGCAACCTGGTGCATCACCTCGACGACCTGGCCGAGGCCACCGCCAACCTGTGGGAAGCGCACCCGCAGCTGGGGCGCTGCGTGGTGAAACTCAACGAGGGGCTCAGCGGCCAGGGCAACGCCGTGCTTGAGCTGGCGCCACTGGAACTGGCGGGCTGCAGCGCAGCCGAACGTCGCCGGCGCCTGCGCGCCGCCCTCGAGCACCTGCCGATGCCGCCACCGCAGTGGCGTGAGCTGCTGCAGCGGCAGGGAGCGCTGGTGGAGGCCTGGCTGGAGGGCGGTGAGGCGCTCTCCTCCCCGAGCGTGCAGGGCATGATCCACCCAGGCGGCACGGTGGAGGTGCTCTCCACCCATGAACAGGTGCTCGGCGGTGCCGGCGGCCAGACCTACCTGGGTTGTCGCTTCCCCGCCGACGATGCCTACCGGCTGGAGCTGATGCGCCACGGCCGAGCGATTGGCAAGGCACTGGCGGCGGAGGGGGCGCTGGAGCGCTATGCCATCGACTTCATTGCCCGCCGCTGGGGCGACCGCTGGGACCTTCAGGCGATTGAGGTGAATCTGCGCCAAGGCGGCACCACGCACCCCACCATGGCCATGCGGGCGATCACCACCGGCGAGCTGGATCCAGACTCAGGCCGGTTCCTGGCCCCCACCGGCCAGGCTCTGCACTACGTGGCCAGCGACAACGTCAGCGATCCGGCCCTGCGGGGCCTGCTGCCGATCGATCTGATCGACATGGTGGCCCAGGCCAATCTGCACTACGACCCGGCACGGCTGCGCGGCAGCGTTTTTCATCTGCTGGGCTGCCTCTCGGAATTCGGCAAACTTGGCATGACCTGCCTGGGTTGCAGCGCCGCCGAAGCCCAGTCGGTCTACAACGCCACCCAGATGCAACTGATCAGCCGGGCCAGGCAGCTGCAGGCCGGGTGAATGCCAGCGGCCCGTTCAGGGGTGAGGCCCCAACCAGCCGGCCAAGGCCCTGGCCGCAGGCGAGCGGGCCAGGGCGCGGGCGGCCGGCAGGGCCGGCTCGAGGCGCTCGGAGCAGAAGGGCGGCAGGTTGCGGCTGCGCAACCAGGCACCCCAGCGGAATTCATGAAACGGAATCAACGGCGCAGCGGCGATCACGCCTTCACGCTTGAGCTTCCAAACCAGGCTGCGGTAGGGATCGTCCTGGGTATCGGCAAGGGAGCGGGGCAGAGCCATCGGCGCATGCGGGCCATGACCGCGACCGTCGTAGAGATAGAGCCAGCCGCGCTGGTGCAGAGCCTCGAGCACAGCTGTCCGCTCGCTGACCGGCAGCTGCAGGACCACATAACCGAAGGCCGTGGCTTCAGGATCCAGTTCCAGCAGGGCGCGCAGACGGTGGTGACGATCAACCATCCAGAGCTCACCGCTGGCGCTGCGCACCAACGGCGTCGGTTTGCGGCTGAGGTAGCGGCGACGAGCTTCTGGCGAATCCGCAGCGAAATCACGTTGACGACTGCGGATCTCAGCCATGCCAACGCACAACTGCGTGGGCTGCAGCGCAGCGAGCTTCACCTCCAGCAGAGGCTCACCGGCCAGTGGGGCCGGCAGGGTCACAAAGGGTGGGAGACGCAACGCCATGGCCAGACGCTAAAGCCCGCAACGTGCTGATTCGGTTTGCCATGATCCCTCAGTCGCACCCCCACCAGCCAGCGTTCAGCGCGCCGGAATCGGCGACGCTTCAGCCGCTGACCTGAACACCCTTCCAGAAAGCCACCCGCCCCTTGATCGCCGCGGCTTCGGCGCTCGGGTTGGCGTAAAACCAGGCGGCATTGGTGTTCACCTCGCCGTTCACCACCACGTCGTAGTAGCTGGCGGTGCCTTTCCAGCCACACACCGTTGTATGCGTCGAAGGGCGGATGTGCTCTGCCACGAGGCAATCGGCCGGGAAGTAGGCGTTGCCTTCCACCATTGTGATGTCGTCGCTACGGGCGATCAGGGCACCATTCCAGCGGGCTTCCATGGCATCAGAGCGGCGTGGCCGACATCCTGACGGATCGGCCAGGCGGTCGCGGGCCGTCAGAAGCGCAGAGCGTCGTAGATCGGCATCGTGGCAAAGCCAAGCGAGGCTGGCACCGGATTCGGCCCAGCGGGCAGAGCCTGCACCGAGAACATATAGGTGTCGGCCTGGCTGGGGTTATGCCACGGCCGCAGGGCCACGGTGATGGTTTGGCCGGGCTGGGGCGGTGTCGGGAAACGCAGACTGAAGCGACGTCGAACCTCATCGAAGCTGGCCTGAACAGGAATCACCGCCCCTTCGCGACGGGGCTCACCCACGAAGGCGCGGCTGCGCTCGGCCATGAACGGGAACTGCGTGTCAACCCCGCGGGTCTGCTGGATCTCCAGGCCACCGAGACCGGCACCGGCCTGCTCAGGCAGCGTGAGGGTGAAGTAGTACTCCACACCCGTCTGCATCACGTACCAGTAGTAACTGCGGAACAGCACGCGCCACGGGGGGCGGCTAAACCAGGTCTGCCCCTGCAGCTCCAGGGCCACCGCCGGTGTCTGCAGCGCCGGCGACCAGGGCAGCAGCAGCCCCACCGCCAGGGGCAGATGCAGCGCCGAGAGCAGCGGCAGGGGTAGGCCCGCGAGCGCCGCCGCGGCGCGGGGCCAACGACGGCGGGCGCAGGTGGGGGCAGACATCACGGCGAGCGAACGGCTCGGGCTGCCGCGACGCTAGCCATGGAATTCGCACAGAGCCCAGCGGTCGCGGACCTGGCAGCGGGGCGATTGATAAGGTCGGCACCAGGTGCTGCGCAGGCGATGAACCGGGCTGAACTCGATGCGATCGAACTGATGCTGCGCGATCTCAACACCCGCCACGACGAGATCCGCCACCGCGCTGCCTTCCGCGGCTGCACCCGCGAGCTGCTGGCCTTGCAGCAGGAGCTCGTGAAGTATCTGATGGCCAAGCGCGAAGGCCTGAGCGGCCGCTCAACGGGCGTCTGACTCCGACACTCCGCTGCCGCTGTCCCGGCCTTCCAGCCAGCCCCCCTCCAGGCGAGACAGAAGGCGCGGCAACACCAGAATCAGACCGATCAGCAGCAGCGCCCCCAGGCCGAACTGCACCACGCCGCTGATCAGGCGTTGGATCGGAATCCAGCGGCCCGCCAACCAGGCAAGCGACACCATCGTGGCGGCCCAGAGCACGGCACCGGCGAGGTTGCAGAGCAGGAAACGGCGATAGGGCATCGCCACGGCGCCGGCCATCGGTCCGGCCAGCACGCGCAGCACCGCCACAAACCGCCCCAGAAAAACGGACAGACCGGCGTGGCGCAGGAAGCGATCCCGCAAGACCTCCAGCTGCTCCGGTGGCTGGCGCAACAGACGCCCCACCCGCAGCAGCAACCCCCAGCCCCAGCGCCGTCCCACCCAGTAGCCCAGGTTGTCGCCAAGCACGGCCCCCCCGGCCGCGGCCAACATCACACCAGCCAGATTGAGCTGACCACTGCCGGCGGCATAGCCCCCCAGCAGGGTGACGGTCTCGCCAGGCAGAGGCAGGCCTGCGTTCTCCAGCAGCATCGCCGCGAAGATCACCAGGTAGCCCCAGCGCCCGAGCAGCGCCTCCAGCTCCTGCAGATTGGGTTCGAATGGAGTCATCAATGGCCATCCTGACCGGCCACGGTGCGGCACTCGACCGGCAGCGGTGCGATCAACGCCGGGCGGAAGACGCGCAGACGCCGGTCAGATGACGCTGGCACGCCGCTCAAGCGGTCGCAGGAACGGCCGCGGATCCTGATCACGGCGCTCGCGCAGACCCAATGGTGGCCCCTGCTGCTCACCATCAAGGGCAGCGGTGGCTTCAAGGGCATGGCGCAGGCAGCGGGCCGCATGCAGCGACATGTCGCGGGGCACGGAGATGCGATCCCGCAGGTAGCGCAGGCCGGCGGCGCTGCCAGGCGGCGGCGGGCAGGGGGGATCCTGAGGCCGCACCAGCCGTGTGAGGGCGCAACGCAGGGCGGTGTCGAGACGCCTGCCGGCCTGGGTGCCCCGCTGCTCCCCTTCAGGGTTCACCGCCAGCAGACGCTGATGGTGTCGCAGCACGCGGGCAACGGCTTCAACGGCGGCACCCTCGGGCTGGCGCTGACGGGTTTCGATCAGGGCCGGGTGAGCAGGCCCGCCGGTGGTCGGCCGTGGCGCACCATCAATCAGGGCGGCTACGGCCCGCTGCTCAGCGCTGCCGCTGGCCAGACAGCAACCCATCTGCGGCGGCAGATCATGCGCGTGGGTGTGGAAGTCGCTCTGGGTACCGCGGTAGGTACTGCGCTGCTCCAGGGCAGTGAACCAGCGGTCGATGGCGGGGTGAGCGGCACGCAGGCCGTAGCCCTTGTAATAGGCCAGCGAAGCATTCATCCGTTCGAGATAGGGCACGAAGATCACATCGGCCGTGCCGAACTCCGGCAGGAAGAAAGGCCCGGGTGTGGTCTCCAATGCCTCCTCCACCAACGCGGCGATGCGAGCGAAATGGAGCTCCGCTGGCTGGGTGTGCACCCCCTCCCCCTCGCAGTAGCAAAGCCACTGGCACCAGGCACGGAACAGGCGCCGCTCCAGCTGACGCAGGGGAAACACCTGCGGATCGCTCAGACCCTGCCCCAGAGGGCCGAAACGGCGTTCCAACTCCGTCAGAATCACATCGCTCTCGGTGATCAGGCGGCCATCAAGCTCCAAGGCGGGCAACATGCCGGATGGCACCAACTGGCGGAACCAGAGCTCCTTATCGCCGTAGCAGAACATCGTCACCTTGCGGATCCGATAGGGAATCCGCTGCTCCTCCAGCCACAGCCACACCTTCTGGCAATAGGGGCACCAGGCGTGATGATCGCGGTAGAGCGTCACCCGCACGGCGCTCTCGGGCTGGCCAAACAAACGCAGGGTCGCCTGGGCATTGGTGGGGCCTTCACGGCGCAGACGCTGCAGCTCCTGTTCATCGGCGAGGGGGAGCCACTCCTGCAGCTCCTGCCAGCTGAGCGGTGCCACCGGAGCGCTGGCGCTGTTCATGGGAGTGGAGGAGCAAGAGCCCGTTCTAGGCAGAGGCGGAGGAGTGCTGGGGCCAGCGAAACCGGCGGGGGGAGAGGCCGCAGGAGGTTCTGCAAGGGCTTGTGAAGCGGGCCGGACAACGCCCCGCAGCGTCAGCAATCGAGCACGGCTGTTGCAGAGGGCACAACAATCAGGCCCAGCCCCTCTAGGACAGTCTGACTTCGTTGGACATGACCGTGCCTTCGTTCCAGGATCTCGCCCAGAAAGCCCTTGGCGTGCTGGGCCTGGGCCAAGGCGGCCAGCCCGCCTCTGAAGGCACGGCACTGGCCAGCGTGGCGGGCGGCAGCGCCGCCAGCCCTGACACCAGCTGGATCCGCTTCGAAGCGCATGGCCCCCAGTGGGGATTTGCCTTCTGGGGTCTCGGTGCGGCGGATCGTGCAGCGCTGGCGAGCCTGTCGAGCTCTGATCTCAGGCTCCGCATCGCCGATGTCACCGGCCTGGAACCGCATCAGCCCCCCCATGCCCTGCAGGAGCTGCGGGTGGATGGGCGCGCTGAGCAATGGGGGGTGGCCCTGCCCCTGGGGAACCGCATCTACCGCGCCGAACTGGGGATCAACAAGGCGGGGCGCTGGCAGCGCCTGGCCAGTTCCAATCCGACGCTGATCCCTGGTTACGACGCCGTCAGCCCGAGCTCACAGCCGTTCCAACCATTTGAGGCGGCGCTTGAAGCGGCGGTGCCGGCGGGAGCTACCGCTGCTGCCGCCGCTCCCGCCCCCGGCCTGCACGAGCGCCTCTATCAGGTGGCAACGGTGCGGGTGCGCAAGCGCGGCAGCGGCTCCGAGGAGTTCCACGAACTGGAGAACCTGGAGGAGGGGGGCCTTGCGCTGAGCGATTCAGGCCTGGGGCTCTGGGCCAGCGGCCGCAACGATTCCGGCATTGGCCTGGTGGCAAGGCAGCGCAGCTTCTGGCTGGTGGCCGATGCTGAGCTGATCGTGTACGGCGCCACCGAACCCTCCGCCACCTTGATGATCGGCGACCAGGTGGTGCCGCTGGCCGCCGACGGCAGCTTCCGGATCCAGGTGCCCTTCCGCGACGGTCAGCAGCTCTACCCGATCGAGGCCATCAGCGCCGACGGCGAACAGCGCCGCTCGATCGTGCTGCAGTTTGAGCGCACGACCCCGGAGGACCGTACCAACCCTGCCAGCGCCGCCAGCCTGGAGTGGTTCTGAACCGGTGCTGAACCCCGAACAGCCCTGAACCCTGAACGTCGCCCCGCTCACCCCCGGGGCGGCACAGCGGCCCCGAGCAACCCCAGTACCTCCGCGTCCGGCACCGGCTCGAACTGTTGATACCAGTAGCCAACGGCCCGCAGGTCGTCGACCTCAGCCAGGGCCACCAGTTGATCCACCAGCTGCCTCAACCGGGGTGACAGGTGCCGATCCAGCACAGGCACCGCCAACACCAGCCGAGCCGGTTGAGCCTGCCGAAGCGACTGCAAGGCAGCTCTCACCGTCAGGCCCGTGGCGATGCCGTCATCAACCACCAGCAGCGTGCGATCGCGCAGGCTCGATGGTGGCGGGTCGCCGTAGAGGCGCTGACGGCGCTGCAGTTCCCGGTCCTGCTCCAGCACCAGCTCACGACGCCGCTGCGGATCGAGGTGCAGCTGACGCAGATAGGGCTCATCCCAGAGCAGCACACCGCCCGGGGCGATGGCGCCCACCGCCAGCTCCGGCGCCTGCGGCAGGGCGAGTTTGCGCACGGCCCAGCTTGCCAGGGGCACCCGCAGGGCAGAGGCCACAGCGGCAGCTACCACCACTCCACCCCGTGGCAGGCCGATCACCACAGCCATCGGATCCTGCCGCCAACGGAGCAGAGCTTCAGCAAGGGCTTTCCCGGCCTGTTGGCGATCACGCCAGAGGGGTGGTTGCAGCGCTGATTCCACCATCACGGCTCCAGCAAGAGCGACAACAGCCTGCCGATGACACCGACACGGGGATGCACGGCTCCTTCACTCTGACGACGACTGCCGTCTGCGACCTCGCGGCGATCACAGCAGATAGAAACCGCTCACGCAGCACCGCCGCTGCGAATCGAATACCGCCGGGATGGAGCGTGCCAGCAGGCGGATGACAGAACACAAGAACGTCATCGCTAGTCCACGAGGCTAGGTGATCCCTGGTTCTGCTCTCAGCTGATCTGCTGACAGGAGCGATCTGCGTTGCTAGGACTTTGGGCAGAGCCGGCAGCCATGGCCTGAGCCGGCCCCACCATTTGATTCCCCTTTGATTCCATGGTTGTGATGTCCAAGCTGGCGAAGACGTTGCTGGCATCGGCTCTGGTCGCAGCGGCGATCAGCCCAACGGCAGCTCGGGCTGACACCTCGCAATGCACAGGCAGAATCCGGGCGATGGGGTATTTCATCATCGACGTCGATTCCGACTGGGACCGTCCCTACGACAAGTTCTCGGCCATCAAGGGAAGCCGGGAGTACGACATCTGGGTCGATAAGAACACCTGCAAGGTGGTACAGACGGTGATCGACAACGACAGGCGCTGGCCGGACTGATCATTCCTGAAGCAGCGGCGACGCCAGGCGGATGCGGTGCGCCAGACCGAGCTCGATGCCCCCAGCCACCGGGGCACGGCTCAGCCAACCAGCGTGGCGGTCGTCATCGCACGCCATCAGATTGAACAGACGGCTGAGTTCAGACCCAAAGGAGCGCACCAGAGCGCGCTGAGAGGCCAGCTTCTGGGCGGAGCTCAGATCGCGCAGGCGGCTGAGCGGGGCCTTGCGATGAACCGCGATCAGCTCCAGCAGCCGGGCCTCCAGGCGATCGCGCTGCAGCTCCAGCGGAGGTTCCCGCTCCAACCAGCCGCACGGCCAGATCCCGGGCGCCGGCCGCGCCGGAGCGGCAGCGAGAACAACCACCAGCCAAGCTCCAATGCAATTGCGCCATAACAAGATCGTTATTTCACGGCACACTGCTTCCATGGCATGTGAAAGCTGCTGGGATGCTTTAAGCTGATCACAAACGAGGCTGATTCCTGGCGCAGGTGCACCCTCCCTGCATCCGCGAGCACCACGCCCGCATCCCTTGCCCCCCTGAGGGTCCGGCCTCTGCCGCCACTCACCCCCGCGTGCCCTGCAGCCTGAACAGCCCACGCCGCCCAGCCCACCCAGCCCCGGTCCACCCCCCATGGAGCATCTGGCCGAGTACTTCAAGGTTTTCTCCGAGCCCAATCGGCTGGCCGTGCTGGAGGCCCTGCGCCAGGGCCCGCTGAACGTGACGGCCGTGGTGGAGAAAACCGGCCTGAGCCAGGCGCTGGTGTCGAAGCACCTGAAGCTGCTGACCATCGCCGGCGTGGTGCAGCGCCGGCCCGAGGGATCACTCGTGTATTACGACGTCATCGATCGCAACGTGTTCAAGCTGATCGGCCAGGCCGAAAAGCTGCTGCTCGCCGCACGCCGCCAACAGCTCAACGCCCTGGCCGCAATCGTCTGATGCCGGGCCGTCCCACCGGTGGGGCCGGCGAGGGCCCTCCCACCACCATCGCGCAGCTGCGAGCACGGCTTCAGGCAGGCGAACGTCACCTGCCGGCCCTGCAACTGGGCGGCATCGACGGCCTTGACCTCGATCTCAGCGCCTGCGATCTGCACGGCAGCTGTTTCAAGGAGGCCCGCTTCGGCCATGCCCGCCTGGCCGACGCCAACGTGGAGGGCTGTTGCTTCCAGCAGGCGCTGCTCTGGGGCACCGATCTCTCCGGCCTACGGGCGCGCGGCTCCTTCTGGCATGAGGCGGACCTCTCCGGTTCGCGACTGCAGGAGGCCGACTTCAGCGCAGCGGTGATGCACCGGTGCTGCCTCCGGGGAGTTTTGGCGGCCGGTAGCTGCTGGCATGGGGCGCGGCTGGTGGAAGCGGACTTCCGCAGCGGCCTCGATCAACTCACCGACCTCGGCGGCGCCGACTTTCAGGCCGCAGACCTGAGCTTCGCCCAGCTGCAGGGGGCCCAGCTGCAGGCCGCCGATCTGCGCGACAGCTGTCTGTATGGCACCGACCTGCGCCAGACCGATCTGCGCGGGGCCGACCTGCGAGGCTGCGACCTGCGTGACTGCGCCCTTGATGGCAGCCGGCTCAAGGGCGCCCAGCTCGACGGCGCCCGCCTGCGGCACAGCGACTGACGGCAGACCCAGCGACTGAACTGGTCCCGGTCAGCGCCAGTCGAGCCCGGGAACGCCCGGGAGGATCGCGGGGGTAGCGGCCCGATAGGCGGCGTAGTCGCGATGGAGGGCCAGCAGACGCGACTCCTCGCGCCGGGCCTTGCAGGACAGCACCGCCGCCAGGGTCAGCAGCAAGGCCAGATGCAGCAGGCTGCCCAAGGCGAGCACCACCCCGAGCGAGCAGAGCAGCAGAGCCTGATAGAGCGGATGGCGACAGCGGCCGTAGCTGCCGCTGGTGATCAACGGGGCCCCGGGCAGCGGCTCCGGCAGCGGCGTCAGACTGGCGCCCAAAGCAAAAAACGCCTGCGCCGCCAGCCACAGGCCCAGCACCGCCAGACTCCAGCCGATCACCTGCAGCGGCAGGGGCCAGGCAATGCCCAGCCGCAGTGGTGGTGGGACAGGGGGCAGCAGGTGAGCAGCGATCAGCAGGATCTGTGCCAACAACCACCACTCGCCGCGACGGTTGTCGCGCAAACCCTCCCAGCTGAAGCCCCATCGGGTCAGCAGCGCCGGCAACGCTTCAGGCATCAGCAATGCCCAGGCGCAGATCTCGTGCTGAGTTCAGGCACTCAGATCTGACGCTCATGACAGGTGACCAGATCGGGCCATGCAAGCAAGATAGACAGAAAGACGGTGACGATCACCATACCTAGAGTGCAGCAATTACCGCGCCGCGCCAAGCAGCTGCCCAGCCATCGTGCTGCAAAGCCGTGACGCAGGCCCAATCATCCGTTCAACGGCTTGGGGCTGCATTGCCGTGCCGCCTGCCTGGTCAATGGTCCATAAACACCATCGGCTTCAAGCTTGGCTGCATACTGCAGCGTTTTGATCGCACTGATGGTGGCCGCTCCAACACGACCATCGACCTGGCTCTTGGGCAAGAAACCACAGTTGACCAGACTCAACTGAATCTCTCGCTCTGGAGCGACGGCCACTGCGGCACCTGAAGCACCATCCGGTCCAGCTCTCCTCGCGGGCTCAGGGTGCGGGGCCTCGGCCTGCTTGAGCGACGGACGAGCATGCTGCTCGGCTCCAGCCGACAGCCACCCCTGCGTGGCCCGCCGACCGACGGAAGTGCTGGCGGCGGAGAAAACAACAACCACGACCAAATACTTGAAGAACCTTGCCAGTTTCATTACTCACATTGGCAGCAATCTCTGATCAGCCTACCCCGCCAGTTGCTGCAGCTGGGCCTCCAGACGCTGACGCAGCCGGGTCTGAACCAGGGCACAGAGATCATCCACCAGATCGCTGTCGGCGCGGTAAATCATCCGCACACCATCGCGCTCGCAGCTCACCAGACCGGCCCGTTGCAGCTGGCCAAGCTGGCGACTGATGTGCGATTGGGAAAAACCGGTGGCATCCATCAAAGCGCTCACATCCATGGGCCCCTGCTTGAGGCGGCAGAGCAACTGCAGGCGGGCCGGCTCACTGAGCAGGCGAAAGAACTGGCTGTATTCCTCCAGCAACTGCGGGCTGGGCATCCCATCCGCCATGGAGCCGATCCCGAGCAATGCCCTATGACGATAAACGCATTGCCTGGATCACCACGGGGGACGCGAGGGGCCCAGGCAAAGGAGCAGGGCGCAGCTCGACGCAGCACCCTCCACCAGAGAGGAGCAGGCATCAGCCGGAGCAGGCCATTGAGAAGACGCCATCGCCACTCCGCCTTTATGCGTTTACAGTCATAGGGCTTTCATGGCTCAGGGGGTCACCATGATCCAGGCCCAGTCTGTGCTTGCCGCCGCGGCGGGGGGCAGCAGCCTGCTCTTCCGGCAGCTGTTCGACGCGGCCACCGGCACCTTCACCTATCTGCTCGCCGATGTGCTCTCCGGCCAGGGCCTGCTGATCGATCCAGTGTTTGAACAGCACGATCGCGACCTCTCGCTGATCCGGGAGCTGGGGATCGATCTGGTGGCCTCACTCGACACCCACGCCCACGCCGACCATGTGACCGGCAGCTGGCTGATGCACCAGGCCAGCGGCTGCGTCATCGGTCTGGCCGCCGCCGCCCGTGCGGAGAACGTGACCCTGCCCCTGCACCACGGCGACCGGGTGACCTTCGGCAGCCGCTTTGTCGAAGTGCGCAGCACCCCCGGCCACACCGATGGCTGCATCAGCTTCGTGCTCGACGACCGATCCATGGCCTGGACCGGTGACGCCCTGCTGGTGCGCGGCTGCGGCCGCTGCGACTTCCAGCAGGGCGACGCCCACACCCTCTACCGCTCGATCAGCGATCAGATCCTGTCGCTGCCCGACTGCTGCCTGCTCTACCCCTGCCACGACTACACCGGCCGCATGGTCACCTCAGTGGCGGAGGAGAAGGCCTTCAACGCCCGCCTCGGTGGCGGCGCCACCGAACGGGACTTCGTGGGCCACATGCTCAACATGAAGCTGCCCCATCCCCATCGGATCGCCGAAGCGCTGCCGGGCAACCTGCGCTCCGGCAAGCCACGTGAGCAGGCACCATCCAGAAGCTGGGCCCCGCTGGGCCGCAGCTATGCAGGTCTGCCGGAGCTGACGGCGGCGTGGGTGGCCGAGCACAGCCGACAGCTCACCCTGCTGGATGTGCGCTCAGCCGAGGAATTCAACGGCCCCGATGGCCGCATCCCAGGCAGCCTGCTGCTGCCGCTGCCGGAGCTGGAGTGCCGGGCCGGCGAGATCCCCGACGACCGGCCGCTGGTGGTGGTGTGCCATGCCGGCAGCCGTTCGGCCCTGGCCACCCAGCAACTGCTCAAGGCCGGCCGCCAGCAGGTGGCGAACCTGCGCGGCGGCATCAGCGGCTGGGAGGCGGAGGGCTACCCGATCGAGCGGGCCTGAGCCCGGCTGCGGCAGCCGCCCACATCCACCACTTGCACTCCCCACACTCCTCCAACCATGCACCACAGCCTCTCCGCCCTCGACCTGGCCGACCAGCTCGCCAGCCGGAGCGTCACCGTGATCGACGTACGCGAGCCCATGGAAGTGGCCGGTGGCCACATCGCCGGCAGCCTGAACGTGCCCCTGGCCCGGCTGGCTCAAAGCGAACTGCCCGAGACCCCCCTGGTCCTGGTGTGCCAGAGCGGCAAGCGCAGCGCCCGCGGCGTGCAGCTGCTGCTGGAACGCGGCCACCCCCACCCCGTGAGCGATCTGCTGGGAGGCCTGCCCAGCTGGCAGCAGGCCGGCCTGCCCCTGCGCAAGCTCAGGAACGCCCCCATGCCGCTGATGCGTCAGGTGCAGATCGCCGCCGGTTCGCTGATCCTGCTGGGCCTGATCCTCAGCAGCACCGTGGCGCCGGCCTGGATCCTGCTCACCTGGTTCGTAGGCGTGGGCCTCACCATCGCCGGCATCAGCGGCTTCTGCGGCATGGCCCGCCTGCTGGCACTGATGCCCTGGAACAACGTGAGCCTGTGATGGAGCTCGGCATCCCCCTGGGCAGCCTCGCTCTGCTCACCACCGGCGGCGCCCTGATCGGGTTTCTGCTGGCGGTGCTGGGGGCGGGTGGTTCAATCCTGCTGCTGCCTCTGCTGGTGAGCGGCGCCGCCCTGCCCACCCGGGAAGCCGTGCCGCTGTCGCTGCTGGTGGTGACACTGCTGGCGCTGGCCAACCTGGCGCCCTGCATGCGCCGGGGCCAGCTCGCACCGGGCCCGGCCCTGATCCTGGGGCTGCCTGCCCTGGCGGGCAGCTGGATCGGCGGCGGCTGGGTGAAGGCCGGCTGCGTGAGCGAACCGGTGCAGCTTGGTGTGTTTGCTGCCGCAGCACTGCTCGCCTCCTGGCTGCTCAACCGCCGCCCCAGCGGACGGCCGATCCAGCAGCGTGCAGCAGGTCAGGGCCGCAGCCCAGACAACGGCCGCGCAGGCGCGATACTCCTGGCGGGCCAGGGGCTGCTGGTGGGGTTGCTCACCGGCATCGCCGGAGTGGGCGGCGGCTTCGCGATCGTGCCGGCGCTGGTGCTGCTGGCAGGCCTGCCCATGCAGCTGGCCAGCGGCACCAGCCTGCTGTTGATCGCCGTGAACGCCCTGGTGGCGCTGGCCGCCCTGGGCCACTGGCCTGCCGCCAGCCTGCCGTTGCTGGCCCCGCTGCTGACTGGCGGCGCCCTGGGCGGCGTGCTGGGCCAGCGGCTGGCACCACACCTACCGGACCAGCGGCTGCGGCAGGGGTTTGCAGCCCTGCTGATCGGCTCCGCCCTGCTCACGGGCAGCGAGGCCCTGAAGCGGCATCAGCTGAACAGCGACCGCAACCGCACCTCCACTGCGGCCGCCACTGCAGCCTCCCCTGCAGCCTCCCCTGCAACCGCCACCGCCGGCACCATCGGCTACATCAGGAGCCAACACCACTGAAGCGATGAGCGACCATTTCGATCTGATCGTGCTCGGCGCCGGCTCCGGCGGACTGGCGGCCGCCAAACGGGCGGCGAGCTACGGCGCCCGGGTGGCGATCGTGGAGGGCGACCGTGTCGGCGGCACCTGCGTGATCCGCGGCTGCGTGCCCAAGAAGCTGCTGGTGTACGGCTCAGCCTTCCGCCACCACCTGGCCGATGCCGCCAGCTACGGCTGGAGCGTGGGCGAGACGCGCTGCGATCCAGGCCTGCTGCTGGCCAACGTCCGCGCCGAGGTGGATCGGCTCAACCGGCTGCACATCGGCTTTCTGGAGCGGGCCGGCGTCGAACTGGTGAGCGGCTGGGGGCACTTCCTCGATGCCCACCGCATCGGCGTGCGCGGCGCCGATGGCAGCGAGCGCACCCTGCACGGCGAGCGGATTCTGATCGCCGTGGGCGGCCGGCCGCATCGGCCCGCCATCCCCGGTGCCGAACTGGGCTGGGTGAGCGATGACCTGTTCAACCTCAAGCGCCTGCCGGAGGCGGTGGTGGTGGTGGGCGCCGGCTTCATCGCCTGCGAGTTCGCCGGCATCCTCAATGGCCTTGGAGTGCGGGTGACGCAGCTGGTGCGCGGCAATCAGCTGCTGCGCGGTTTCGATGTGGAGGCAAGCCGGGCCGTGCAGGAGGGCATGGAAGCGGAGGGCATCGAGATCCGCTTCGCCCACTGCCCGGCAGCGATCAACCGGCAGGGCGACGCGAACGAGCTCAGCGTGACCACCCAGAGCGGCGAGACGATCGCCTGCGGCGGCGTGCTGCTGGCCACCGGCCGGCGGCCGTTCCTGCAGGGGCTGAACCTGGAGGCCGCCGGCGTGGCTGTGGAAGGCCACCGCATCCCGGTGGATGCCGATCAGGCCACCAACGTGAGCGGCATCTATGCCGTGGGTGATGTAACCGACCGCATCAACCTCACGCCCGTGGCGATCGACGAGGGCCGCGCCTTCGCCGACACGGTGTACGGCAACAAACCGCGACAGGTGGATCACAGCCTGGTGGCCAGCGCCGTGTTCAGTCAGCCGGAGCTGGCCACGGTGGGGCTGACGGAGGAGCAGGCGATCGAGCGCTGCGGGGCCGAGGGCGTCCGCGTGCATCGCGCCCGCTTCCGGCCCATGAGCCAGGCGCTGCCTGCCCGCGATCCGAAGGTGCTGCTGAAGCTGATGGTGGAGGTCACCAGCGGCCGTGTGTTGGGCTGCCACATGGTGGGTGAACATGCCGCCGAGATCATCCAGATGGCGGCGATCGCGATCGGCATGGGCGCCACCAAGGCCGATTTCGACCGCACCATGGCGCTGCACCCGAGCATCGCCGAAGAGTTCGTGACGATGCCCAACTGAGGAGGCGCGGCGGATGACAAGGCGCGCGGAGCTGGGGACCGCAGGCAGCACCAGACGGCGCACCGTGCTGATCAGCGGCGCCAGCCGCGGCATCGGCCGGGCCATCGCCCAGCGGCTGCTGGCGGACGGCCACCGCCTCAGCCTGGGGGTGCGGAACCCAGAGGCGCTGCTGGGCACTTGCCTGGATCCCGGTGGGACCACGGGGTTGCTGGTGCATCCCTACGAGGCCAGCGATCCCGCGGCGGCAGCGGCCTGGGTGGAGGCGAGCACAACCCACTTCGGCAGCTTCGACAGCGTGATCCACTGCGCCGGCCTGTTCAGCCGCACCCCGCTGCTGTTCGCCGACGGGCAGGAGCAGGAGATCGAGCAGCTCTGGCGGGTGAACCTGATGGGGCCCTGGTGGCTGACACGAGCGGCCTGGCCGCAGCTGGCGGCCCATGGCCAGGGGCGGGTGGTGGTGCTGGTGTCGATGAGCGGCAAGCGCAGCAAGGGGCGGCTGGCGGCTTATACCGCCAGCAAGTTCGCGTTGATGGGCCTATGCCAGACAATGCGCAACGAGGGCTGGGAGCAGGGCATCCGCGTCTGCGCGATCTGCCCCGGCTGGGTCAACACCGACATGGCCGCCGCCGTAACCGCCATTCCCCAAGAGGCGATGACCCAGCCACAGCACCTGGCCAGCCTCACGGCTGAACTGCTGCGCCTGCCCAACAGCTGCGTGCCGTTCGAGCTGGCCGTCAACTGCGGGCTGGAGACCTGAACAGGGCCACAAACGATCCACGCTGCTCCGGTTCGGGGGGCCAAGGCAATGAGTGCATTCGCCGATTGCGAGCGGCCGGCGGCGGCGCGATGGTGAGTCCATCGAACACGGAGGCGTCCCCGATGGACGACACACCACCGCGCTAGCGACCGGAAGCAACGCTGACCCCAGGCCCCTGCTCCAACAGTCTTCACCCATCCGTGGGCGGGTCGTCGGGACGGACACTGATTGGGACCGTCTGAACCGTCGACACTCCACCAGCACCGCCTCAGGTGCCCTTTCGGAGCTGCACTGCCCCACACCTGGAATGCTTGGCCCCAGGCGCCACCACCAGCCGCTTCACCCCTCCTGATCCACGTTCACAACTTCATGTCAACCATTTGACCCTCGGTGATGAGCCGGGGGTTTTTGGTGTTGGGCAGCTCGCTGGCGGAGGTGGCGGCGCCTCCGCACCGCTCATCACCGAGGACAGCCCTGGCCGGGCCGTGGCTGGGTTCAGCCAACGCCTGAATCTGCGCGTCCTCGGCTATGAACGCGGATGCCGTGGAGGGGTTCTGGCAGCGCAGACCGCCAGCACAGTGGCCAACAGGGACGTGCACAGGGGAACAGGACGCAAGGGTTAGCGCCGATAGCAAACGCCGTTGCCATCGCAGCAGATGATCACCACTTCACCATTAACAACCTGACGCCTGCAGACTTCCGCCAGGGCAGACGGACAGTCAGCCATCAGTCCTAGAGCAAGGGCAAAAACAAGGCCACCATTCAACAGCACAAAGCGGCTCACCGAGGGCAGAACTGCAGCAAAGCAGCGCCGACTTGACTGATGTGATCTGAAGCCCATAACAGCAAGAATGCGAACTCTTGGATCAGCTTGATTTCGGAGAAGCAGCAAGCTGCGGAGCCTTCATATCTCTCAACAAGAGAAACACAAAGAATCATAGCGAGCCCGCTTCAATGAGACAAAAAGTTCTCAGGGTCTGACCATCGAGGCCACAACAGATCATGGGACAACGACAAGGCGCCATGGCCGACAAGCTGATGCAGCTGCTGCGGGAGAACTGGATCGTGATCGGCGGCATTGCCGCAGCGACGTGGACATTTTTTCAGTTCATCAATAATCGCGCTATTCCCTTCAATGTGAGCGTCGATCTGGCAACAACGATTGAGCAAACGACCAAACGCGATCTCACGGCCGCCGCCGATGCCAAGCGGGCGATCCCGGTCACAGTGAAAGTGGCAGTGGAGAACGAAAGCGACTGGCGCGAGCTCAGGATTCAGGATCCGGTGTGGGTGGCCTACGGCTTTCGTCTTGCAGCACCAGCCGATGCCAGTGGCCAAGCGACACGGCAGATCACGCCTCGCCAAATGGAGACCAGAATCAATCAGGCATTTGCAGGCAACGACAACCCAATGCACGCGGTCAACGCCATCGGCGATCGCAGGCTACTCCATTATTCCTACAGCAAAGAACTGATCGGCTCGGGCTTACTATTGGGCGACGAAGAGATCAAGCCAAGAGAAACGATCAGCACCCAACTAATCGTGCCAGTCGCCGCCAACACCTACGACTTCGTACAGATTCGTGCCTTCGTTCCCACGTTGTCGCAAGGTCAGCACAACAAACGCTTCGGGGCACGGCTGATCATTGCCGACCAGAAGTATGGGCAGGAGCCACAGATTCTGTTCTGCATCAAGGAAGGCAATCGCTGCCGGCCACTCCAACAGGGTGAAAGCCAGCCGAGTGGTGGCCAGATCCACTCCACCGTGAGCGAAATCTGGCTGGGCAAACCTGAGGGTTGATGCCAGGCGATAGCCACAAAGCAGCCGACACCGGCGAGCCCCTGAACCAAGGACCAGGCAGATAGATGCCAAGGATTCTCACCAGAGGACACCTCTAGAGGAAAGATTCCGGAAGTGAAGCTCTACCGGCTGACGATGGAATCAGCCCGCTCAGCAGCTCGTCAGCCGAGGAATTGCCAGTCTCGTTGTGCAGAAACAACTCAGAACCCTTGTCGCAGGGGAGCGCGGCCCCAGCCGTTCTTCCCGATCAGCCTCTTGTGAACGGTGTCCGCCAGCAGCACCGCCAACGGTGCCAGAGCAATCGGGCCGAGATCGGCGAGCGGCAAGAGCGCCAGTTCAAAAGCAGCCGCGAGGGGGGGCACCAGCACCAACATGCCAGCCACAACCGGTTCGCTCCACCAACCCAGCCACAGCAATGGATTGGCAAGGGGCAGCAACGCCCAGAACGGGCGCCGATCGCTGCGGCAGGCGAGCAGCGCTCCCATCTGGCCGGCCACGATCAGGCAAAAGGCCACAGTGGAGGCCTCGTGCTGGATCGCCAGCACGGCCGGCGCGGCGCGGTGGTGGAGCAGTTCGGGTGCCAACCGTTGCAGGGCGGCCAGGCCAACACCGTTGTTCCGCCACACCATCAGATAACCGGCCATCGAGATCAGACCCTCCACCAGCCCCAGCACCAGGTAGGCCCGCACCATCAGCGGCCGGTTGAGCAGGGGCAGCTCCCGAGGGCGTGGCGGCTGGTGCATCACCCCGGCTTCGGGGGCCTCGGAGCCAAGCCCCAGGGCCGGCAGCAGATCGGTGCCGAGATCAACCGCAAGGATCTGCACCACCGTGAGCGCCGCGGGGATCCGCAGCACCACCATCGCCAGGAACGGCACAACTTCCGGCACGTTCGAGGCCAGGATGTAGGTGATGAACTTGCCGATGTTCGCCACCACCGAGCGGCCGAAACGCACGGCCTCGACAATTGTCGCGAAGTTGTCGTCCAGCAGCACGATGTCGGCGGCTTCACGGGCCACGTCGGTGCCGGTGATGCCCATCGCCAGCCCCACATCGGCGGCGCGCAGGGCGGGGGCATCATTGACGCCATCGCCGGTGACAGCCACCACTTCCCCGAGAGCGCGGTAGGCCTGCACCAACCGCAGCTTCTGCTCCGGGGCCATGCGGGCGAACACGAGCCGGTGGCGGTACTTGAGCAACTGCCGCAGCTGCACGTCGCTGATCTGGGCAAGGTTGGAACCATCGATCACCCGCACGGGGTCGGCCCCGGCGGGGCGTCGATGGCCATGGGCAGGTGGGCTGTCAGCTCCGGAAGCGTCTGCGGCGGCGGGCTCCAGCAGGCCGATCTGGAACGCGATCGCCTGGGCCGTGAGTCCGTAGTCCCCCGTCACCATCGTCACCCGGATGCCAGCGTCGCGGCAGCGGCGAATGGCATCGGGCACTTCGGGGCGTGGCGGGTCGTAAAGGGCCAGCAGGCCGATCAGGGTCTGGCCGGACTCCAGGACATCCGCTGCTGCCGATTGCAGCTCATCCGTCCCGGGACGCAGGGAGACCGCGATCACCCGGAAGCCACGGGCAGCCAGGCCGTCGATAGCGAGCACCACCTGCTGGCGACGCATCGGGTCGAGCAGCTCGCGACCGGCCGGTGTGAGCCAGGCGTCGCAGCGCTCCAGCACCTCCAGCGGCGCTCCCTTGGTGATCACCAGGCTGCCGCCGCCGCCGATCGGCAGCGGCGGGTCATCCCAGGTCACCAGCACCGTCATGCGCCGCCGGTTCGAATCAAAGGGAATCTCGCGCCGCCTTGGATGCAGGCGCTCTCGCGCCGCCGGATCGAGGCCGGCGATCAGCGCCGCCTGCAGGATCGCCGTCTCGGTGGGATCGCCGACGCCACCCTCGGCATCCAGGCGGGCGTTGCTGCAGAGGGCAGCTCCTTCCAGCAGCAGCCGATGCAGCTGCTCGCCGGGAACCGGCAGCCAGATCTCCTCCACCGCCATGCGGTTGCAGGTGAGGGTGCCGGTTTTATCGCTGCAGATCACGCTCACTGAACCGAGCGTTTCCACCGCTGAGAGACGCCGCACCAGCGCCCTGCGCCGTGCCATCCGCTGCACATTCAGCGCCAGCGCCAGGGTGACCGTGGGCAGCAGACCCTCGGGCACGTTGGCCACGATGATGCCGATCGCGAAGACCAGACTCTCGAGGGGTGTCATGCCCACGAACACCAGGCTCAGAGCGAAGGCGAGCAGCCCCATCGAGATGGCGATCGTGCTGATCGTGTGCACGATGCGGGCCACCTGGCGCTCAAGGGTGCTGGCGCTGCGTTGGGTGCCGGCCGTGAGGTGGGCCACCTGCCCGAATTCGGTTTCGGCACCGGTGGAGTAAACAATCGCCTCCCCACGACCGGAGGCGATCGTGCTGCCCGCCAGCAGCAGGTTGGGCCGTTCGCCGGTGGGAAGCTGCACCGCCGCCTGAACACTGGACAGATCGATGGCCAGGCGGGCCACCGGCACCGATTCACCGGTGAGCACCGAAAGGTCAACGCGGAGCTCATGGCTGACGCTGATGCGGCAGTCGGCGGGCACCCGATCGCCCTCGTTCAGCAACAGCCGATCGCCGGCCACCAGCTCCTCGGCGGAGCGGAACCCCAGCGTTCCGTCGCGCCACACCTGCACCTCACGGGGCAGAGAACGTGTGAGCGCAGCCAGGGTGCGCTCGGCCTGGAACTCCTGCCAGAACGAGAAGAGGCCGTTGATCAGCACCACCGCCCAGATCGCCCAGCCCAGTTGCGGCGTGCCCGCCACGAAAGCCAGCACCCCGGCGATCCACAGCAGCAGGGCCATGAAGTGGATCATCTGATCGAGGAACCGCAGGGCCAGCGGCCGACGCTTCAGCGGGGGGAGCCGGTTGGCGCCATAGCGCTCAAGACGCTGCTCGGCCTCCAGCTGGCTGAGCCCCTCCGGGGTGGTGCGCAGGCCGGGATAGACCTGCTCGAGCGGCAAGGCCCAGATCGGCTGGGAGGCAGAGAGCAGCACCGGATCGCCAGGCTGGTTTGCCACAAGGATGACCATCGCGCCGCGCTCCGGAGGGACGGCGACCGAGCAAGGGCGACGGAGGAAGGGCGAGAGAGGGCCTGGCACAGCGGTGCTGATGCCCGATCACGGCCTGCAAGCGGCTGTGATGGTCCCCGGCGTGCGTCGGCAGGGTCAAGATCCCGGCTCAGCTCGCGGGGGTGGCCAGGGAGCGGCGCCTGAGCCAGAGCGACACGTAAACCAGCGAAACGAGCACCGGCACCTCAATCAGAGGGCCGATCACTCCAGCCAGGGCCTGCCTGGAGCTGATACCCCAGACACTGATGCAGACGGCAATCGCCAGCTCAAAATTGTTGCCGGCCGCCGTGAAGGCCAGGGCCGATGTGCGCTCATAATCAAGCCCACTTCTTGTGCCGAGATAGAACGCCGCACTCCACATCAGCACGAAGTAAAGCAGCAGCGGCAGGGCAACTCTCAACACTTGCGCTGGGTTGGCGATGATCGCCTGACCCTGAAGAGCAAACATCAGCACAATCGTGAACAGCAGGCCATAGAGCGCCAGCGGTCCGATCCTGGGCAGAAAGCGTTCCTCATACCAACGGATGCCTCGGGCGCGGACGCCGATCTGGCGGGTGAGAAAACCGGCTACCAGCGGAAGCCCCAGGAAGATCAGCACTGCCCTGGCAATCGCCCAGAATGAGAAGCTCACCTCCTGCCCCTCCAGCCCCAGCCAGGCCGGCAACACCTGCAGGTAGAAGCTGCCGAGCAGGGCATAGATCAGCACCTGCAGAATCGAATTGATCGCCACCAGCAGCGCGGCGGCCTCACGATCGCCCTGGGCCAGATCGATCCAGATCAGCACCATCGCGATGCAGGGGGCAATGCCGATCAGGATCAGCCCGGTGCGGAAGGCCGGTTGATCCGGCAGGAACAACCAGGCCAGGGCAAACATGAGCAGCGGCCCCAGACCCCACACCAGCGCCAGGGCCAGACGCAGCAGGCGGCGGTCGCGAGCGACATGGCCGAGCTCGCCGTAGCGAACCTTGGCCAGCACCGGGTACATCATCAACAGCAGGCCGAGGGCGATCGGCAGGGAGGTGTGATCCACCTGCGCCGCACCCAGCAGCGCCTGCAGGCCCGGCGCCAGCCGGCCCAGCAGCAGCCCGGCGGCCATCGCCAGCAGAATCCACAGCGGCAGCAGCCGATCCAGCCAGGAGAAAGTGGCCCGTACGGCGGCTGCGGCGGCTAGCGGCGCGGATGGCTCGAGAGCGGATCGGGGCACGACGGGTCAGGCGCAGGGTTGAGCGGGTGTGGCGCAGCCATCAGCCAGCTGATCCAGCCAGTCACGCAGGCGCAGCAAGGCTGTGGGCTGCAGCTTGTAGTACATCCAGCGGCCCTGCTGACGGGCCGTGATCAGGCCGGCCTCCTTCATGACCTTGAGGTGAAACGAGAGCTTCGGCTGCGGCAGCTCCAGCTCAGTGGTGAGATCACAGACGCAGCGCTCTCCTTCCCCGAGGGACTCCATCACGCGCAGGCGGATGGGATCAGCCAGCGCCCGCAGAAGCAGCTGCGCCCGCTGGAAAGCCAGGGGTTCAACCCCCGTTGCCGCGACGCCCCCGGCGGGATCCGCGGGGGGCGACGGTGACGCGGCCGGAACAGAGGCCGTCGGCAGCGCTGCGGCAGGCATGTGATGCAGAACACCGGATCCATCAACTCTAGTTGATCTATGGTTGCGACATTCCTGGCCGGTTCGGCAGCAGATCCCATGAAAGTCGGCATCAACGGTTTCGGTCGCATCGGCCGCCTGGTGTTCCGCGCTCTCTGGGGTCGCCCCGGCATCGAGCTGGTGCACGTCAATGACCCCGCGGGCGATGCCCAGGCTGCGGCGCATCTGCTCGCCTTCGACTCGGTGCATGGCCGCTGGCAGCAGGCCGTGCAGGCCAACACGCGCGGCTTCTTCGTGGGCAGCGCTCCGGTGAGCTGGAGCCAGGAGACGGACCCCACCGCGGTGCCCTGGCGGCAGGCGGGGGTCGAGATGGTGCTCGAATGCAGCGGCAAGTTCAAGACTCCCGAAACCCTGCAGCCCTATTTCGATCAGGTGGGCCTGCGCCGCGTGGTGGTGGCCTGCCCCGTGAAGGGTGAAATCGCCGGAGCGGAAGCCCTCAACATCGTCTATGGCATCAACAACCAGCTCTATGACCCCGAACGCCATCGGTTGATCACCGCCGCCTCCTGCACCACCAACTGCCTGGCGCCGGTGGTCAAGGTGGTGCACGAAACCTTCGGTATCGAGCACGGCTCAATCACCACCCTGCACGACGTGACCAACACCCAGGTGGTGGTGGATGGCTTCAAGAGTGACCTGCGGCGGGCCCGCGCCTGCAGCCAGAGCCTGATTCCTACCACCACCGGCTCAGCGAAGGCAATTGGCATGATCTTCCCGGAGCTGCAGGGGCGTCTCAACGGCCATGCCGTGCGCGTACCCCTGCTCAACGGCTCGCTCACCGATGCGGTGTTCGAACTGAAGCGTGCGGTCACGGTTGAAGAAGTGAACCGGGCCTTTGAGGTGGCAGCCAATGGCCCGCTGGAGGGGATCCTGGGCTATGAAACCCGGCCGCTTGTTTCCATCGATTATGTGAACGACTCACGCAGCTGCATTATCGACGGCCTCTCGACGATGGTAGTGAACGGGACCCAGCTGAAGGTCTATGCCTGGTACGACAATGAATGGGGCTACAGCTGTCGGATGGCGGATCTGGTGCAAAACGTGGCCCTGATCGATGAGCGTTGAGGCCGAACAATGAGCCGTGAACGAAACCAGCGGCAGGCGTCGATGGCCCGGCCAGCATCCTCCACCCTGTCGGCTCTGCAGCAGTACGCCATTGTCACGGCGAACTACTGGGCCTTCACCCTCACCGATGGCGCCTTGCGCATGCTGGTGGTGTTCCACTTCCACCAGCTCGGCTACAGCACCCTGGAGATCGCCTTCCTATTCCTCTTCTACGAGTTCTTCGGCATCCTCACCAATCTCTACGGCGGCTGGCTGGGCGGGCGGTTCGGGCTGCGGCTCACCCTGTGGAGCGGCACGCTGCTGCAGGTGGCGGCGCTGCTGATGCTGATTCCCGTGGCGGATTCCTGGCCGAAATGGTGGAGCGTGGCCTACGTGATGGTCGCCCAGGCCCTCAGCGGTATCGCCAAGGATCTCAACAAGATGAGCGCCAAGAGCGCCATCAAAACAGTGGTGCCGGAAACCCCGAAGAATCACCTGCAGGGAGAGCAACAGCTGTTCCGCTGGGTCGCGATCCTCACCGGCTCCAAGAATGCGCTCAAGGGTGTGGGCTTCTTCCTTGGTGGGGTCCTGCTCACCACGCTCGGTTTCAACGTGGCTGTGGCAGTGATGGCGGCAGGTCTGTTGATCGCCTTCTGCGCCACTCTCGTGCTGCCGGCTGACATGGGCCGCATGAAGTCCAAACCGGCCTTCGCTGCTTTGTTCGCCAAGAGCCGTGGCATCAATGTGCTGTCACTGGCTCGCTTCTTCCTGTTTGGCGCCCGTGACGTGTGGTTCGTGGTGGCGCTGCCGGTGTTTCTTGAGACTGCCCTTGGCTGGAGATTCTGGGAAGTCGGCGGCTTCATGGGCCTGTGGGTGGTCGGCTACGGCCTCGTGCAGGGCTCAGCGCCGGCCCTGCGGCGGGCCTGGGGACAGACCGCACCGCCTGGCGTGGCGGCAGTGGAGTTCTGGAGCGCTGTGCTCACGGCCATTCCGGCGTTGATCGCCCTCGCCCTCGCTCGCCAGGTGGGTCAGCCCGGCGTGGCGGTGGTGGTGGGCCTGGCGGTCTTTGGCGTGGTATTCGCCATGAATTCATCGATCCACAGCTACATGATCCTCACCTACACCGATGCCGAATCGGTGAGCCTGAATGTGGGTTTCTATTACATGGCCAATGCCGGCGGTCGCCTGGTGGGCACCCTGCTCTCAGGCGGGATGTTCCTGGTGGGAGGCCTTCAGGCCTGCCTGTGGACCTCCTCGCTGCTGGTGGCTGCCGCCTTTCTGGTCAGCACCCGGTTGCCGGCGCCGCCGCGCCAGTTGCAGCCGGTGAACTGAGGATGAGCTGTCGCAGGGATGGATCGGCCTCAGGTCGCCTGAGGCCGGCGCATCTGCGTCGTGTAGAGCACGGCCCCGCCGGCCGCCAGCACCAGGCCACCGCTGACTGCCAGAAACACCAGGGTCTGAAGCAGCAGCAGCACGATGCCCAGCGCTGAGAAGGCGGTGATGCG
The DNA here is from genome assembly GCA_041158125.1 of Cyanobacteriota bacterium. Classification (GTDB taxonomy): domain Bacteria; phylum Cyanobacteriota; class Cyanobacteriia; order PCC-6307; family Cyanobiaceae; genus Vulcanococcus. The sequence goes on along the minus strand of JBEBCC010000050.1, from coordinate 5,448 downwards.
GATCCTGGCCTTGATCAGCAAGGTGAGCAGCAGCAGCAGCGTGGCCTTCAGGGCCAGCACCTTGGCCGGGGTGAGCAGGATGAAGGGGTTCAGAAACACGGCGGGCTCACAGTTCACTCCATGCTGGTCAGCTGACGTCCATTCCGCGGCTCCCACCCGCAGGACAAGCCCTCTGCGCTGGACAGGGCTGCCAACCTGCCGCGTGTCTCAGCGCAGAGCCTGAAGGCCCCCTGCCGGGGCCGGTGCGGGTGCATCTGGACTGAGGGCGCCGCCAACTGCGGATCGCGCTGCTGAAGCAGCAGTGCCATGCCAAGACCCGCTCCCACAGCCGAGCAGCCAGGGCGGCAGTGATTCGGGCCAGGGGAACGTCGGTTGTTGCGCCAGGTTGTGCAGAACAGGTTGAGGCAACGGCCTGAGCCTCCGCTTGCATCAGCTGGACGCCGGATGGTGCGCCAGCGGGTCTGATCACCGATCGGGGAAAGGATCGAATAAAAAAGATCCCCTGCGACGCAGGAGATCAGGAATGGAGCCAAGCGGACTCGAACCGCTGACCCCCTGCATGCCATGCAGGTGCTCTACCAGCTGAGCTATGGCCCCGTTTGGATCGAATGCAGATCCCGGTCTGGTGTCCGGGACCGGCCCTTGGGCCGCTGCGCTTCGATGCAGAAAGCTTACACCGCAGCCGGTCGGGCCTGACGCCACACCGCCACCAGGCACCCCTGGATCATGACCTGATCAGCGTCGACCACGATCGGTTCGTAGGCCGGGTTCGCCGCCTCCAGCCGCACATGGCGGCCGCTGCGGTGGAAGTGTTTGAGGGTGGTGCCACTGCCAGGCACCAGCGCACTCACGATCGTGCCCTCGCGCAGCTTGGCCGGGTCCGTGACCGGCTCCATCAGCACCAGGTCGCCATCGGCGATGTGGGCATCGATCATCGAGTCGCCGTTAACGGTGAGGGCGAACAGGCCGCGGGTCTCCAGCACCGCCGCCAGATCGAGGCGCTCCTGCACATCGTCGAAGGTTTCCACCAGGCCGCCTGCCGCAACCGAGCCCAGCACCGGGATACCGCCGCTCAGGCCGCCAAGCAGCTGCAGGGTGCGGGCCTGGCCCTCCTGCCAGGTGATCCAGCCCTTCTGCTGCAGGTGCCGCAGCCGGCTCTGCACCGGCGCCGGTGAGCGCAGCCCCATGGCCTCCATCATCTGGCGAATCGAGGGGCTGTGGCGGTGCTGGCCGATGTAGTGGGCCAGCCAGTCGTAGAGCTCCTGCTGCGCGCTGGTGAGAGGCTGCTGCGGGGGAGACAGGGGCACTGACAATACAGATGAACCACTCCCTCCTGTTTTGCCAGAACGGCTGCCGTTTGTCCAGGCCTGAGTTCAGTTCAGGCCGCCGAGCAGGGCCGCCAGCAGGGCTTGCTGGGCGTGCAGGCGGTTCTCGGCCTGATCAAAGATGCGGCTGCTGCTGCCTTCCATCGCACCGCTGCTGATTTCCAGAGCCCGGTAGGCCGGCAGGCAGTGCAGCACGATCGCACGCGGATCGGCTTCCGCCACCAACTCTTCGTTGAGGCACCAGCCACTGAAATCCCGCTCGCGGGCCGCCTTCTCCTCTTCCTGACCCATCGAAGCCCATACATCGGTGTAGAGGGCGTGGGCGCCGCGCACGGTGCGCACAGGATCCTGCAGCACGCTGATCGTGCAGCGATCGCCGGCCAGCTGCCGCGATAGATCCAGCACCGCCTCGCTCGGCTGGTATCCGGCCGGCCCACCGATGCGCACGTTCACCCCCAGCAGGGCGCCGCACACCATCAGCGAGTGGGCGACATTGTTGCCATCCCCCACATAGGCCATGGTCAGCCCCTGCAGCCGCTCCAGCTCCAGGTGCCCATCGGCGCTGCTGGCGAAGCACTCCGCCAGGGTGAGGTAATCGGCCAGGGCCTGGCAGGGATGCTCCAGATCGGTGAGGGCATTGATCACCGGAATCGAAGCCCAGTGGGCGTACTCCTCAAGCTCGCTCTGGGCGAAGGTGCGGATCGCCAGGGCATCCACGTAGCGGCTGAGCACACGGGCGGTGTCCGCCACCGGCTCTCCGCGGCCCACCTGGGTCACCTGGGGGTTGAGATCAATCGTCTGCCCGCCCAGGCGCGCCATCGCCACCGTGAAGCTCACGCGCGTGCGGGTGGAGGCCTTGGAGAAGATCAGGCCGAGGCTGCGGCCCGCCAGATCGATGCAACGGCGGCCGTGCTTGAGGTCCGCGGCCAGCAGCAGCAGCTGGGTGGTCTGCTCAGCGCTGAGGTCAGCCGAGCGGAGGAAGTCATGTCCCGCCAGCTCCGCCAGGGCGGGTGTGCCGCTGTGGGTGAGCATCGAGCGATTTCAAAGAACCCTTATCCGCGATCGGGGGCCTTGCCGTCAAGGGGGCGGGCATGGCCGACCTGGGCGCGGCCGTGCTGCCCGATCCAGATGGACTCAGGCAGCGTCAGAACCGCTCCGCCAGCGCTGGGCGCGGGATGCCTGCGCTCCCTTGCAGGGCGCCCCCTCGCGCTGAACTACCGCGCGGTCGACTGGCCGGGATTGAGCGAATTCTTCACTGAGACCGTGGAGAAGGCCGTAGCACTGTCAAGGATCTTCCCGCCCTGAAAGGACTGGCGTGAGATAGCGGGGATGTCCACGGAAGAGCCGTGGCAGCAAATGGCAAGCCATCGCAGCGACTTCTGCAGATTCCACAGGGTGCCGTTCGCCGGCGCTTCGAGGGTGGATGTTGAGTGACGCGATCAACAAGGGCTTCCGCAGCCAGAGCGGCCACGTTGAAACTCATCTGCTGTTCGGGCTTTTGATGTTGGCGGCAAGGTTCTTCTGGGGTCCTGGCGACCCCAGAAAAATTGACGGCACAGCGGTGTGCATCGAACATCTTGCTGATCCCCCTTTTGTCAGCCCTCACCGCCAGTGGGAGTGACGCCAGCTCGATGCTGGCTATCAGGCCCTCAGTGGATGGAGAGACTGGTCGGGTTCAACAACAAAAAGCCGGCTGCATCTCGGGCTGCCGGCTCTCACGTCATTGATTGTGGATCAACGGTCGTGATGGTCAGGCGAGCGCCTGGGCCTCCTGCGGCATCACACTGCTGGCCAGCAGGTTCTTGAGGTCATCGCCCTCAATCACCTCCTTCTCCAGGATCTGCTGAGAGATGCTCTCCATCAGCTCGCGGTTGTGGCGCAGGATCGCGAGGGCACGCTCGTGGGCGCGGTCCACCAGGGAACGCACCTCCTTGTCGATCGCCTGGGCGGTGGCATCGCTGACGACGCGGCGTGGGTTGTTGCCGCCACCAAGGAAGCGGCTGCCACCCTGCTTGTCGTAGGCCAGCGGCCCAAGGATCTCGCTCATGCCGTAGGTGCCCACCATCTGCTCGGCGATGTCGGTGGCGCGCTGCAGGTCGTTGGCGGCGCCGGTGGTCACCTCTCCGAACACGATCTCCTCGGCGCTGCGTCCACCCAGCAGGGTGGCGATCTGACCTTCCAGATCCTCCTTGGAATTGAGGAAGCGCTCCTCAGTGGGCAACTGCAACGTGTAGCCCAGGGCACTCATACCGCGCGGCACGATCGAGATCTTGGCCACCTTGCTGCCGCCAGGCATCAGGTGTCCCACGATCGCGTGACCGACCTCGTGGTAGGCCACCACCTTCTTCTCATCGGGCTGGAGCACGCGGCTCTTCTTCTCCAGGCCCGCCACAACACGCTCGATCGCTTCATTCAGGTCGCCCTGCTCCACGGCGGTGCGCTTGGCGCGTGCCGCCAGCAGCGCGCCCTCGTTCACCAGGTTGGCCAGGTCAGCGCCGGCGAAACCACTCGTGGCCTGGGCGATGCGATCGAGATCCACACCCGGGGCCAGCTTCACCTTGCGGGCGTAGATATCGAGGATTGTCTTGCGGCCGGAGAGATCAGGACGATCCACGAGCACCTGGCGGTCAAAGCGGCCCGGGCGCAGCAGGGCGGCATCGAGGGTCTCCGGCTGGTTGGTGGCGGCCAGCACGATCACCGGTTTGTCCTTGGCGGCGAAGCCATCCATCTCGGTGAGCAGCTGGTTGAGGGTCTGCTCGCGCTCGTCGTTACCGCCGACCACGCCCATCGATCCGGCGCGGCTCTTGCCGATCGCATCGAGTTCGTCGATGAAGATGATGCAGGGTGCCTTCTTCTTGGCCTCTTCAAACAGGTCGCGAACGCGGGCGGCACCGGCGCCCACGAACAGCTCCACGAATTCCGAACCGCTGATGATGAAGAAGGGCACGCCCGCTTCACCCGCCACCGCTTTGGAGAGCAGCGTCTTGCCGGTGCCGGGAGGGCCTACCAGCAGCACACCCTTGGGGATACGGGCGCCGATGGCGGCATAGCGCTCGGGCGTTTTCAGGAAATCAACGATCTCGGTGAGCTCCTGCTTGGCCTCATCAACACCGGCCACATCGGCGAAGGTGACGCGTGATTCCTCATCAGGCACATACACCTTGGCCTTGCTCTTGGTGAAGCTCAGTGCCCCCTGGGCGCCGCCCATCGAACGGCGGGCGAAAAACTGCAGCACCAGGATGAAGATCAGCGGCGGCACGATCCAGCTCAGGGCAGTGGTGATGAAGCTGGGCTTCTGGGGTGGTGCCGCGGCGAATTCCACGCCGTGCTCCTCGAGCCGCTTCGGCAGATCCATGTCGAAGATCGGCGTGGTGGCCAGCACGCTTGGGGCGCCTTCCGCCGGCGCCTCTTTCAGCTCGTAGCGGATCTGTTCCTGGGTGATGTAGGCGCGGCGCACGCTGCCGTCATCCACCTGACTCACAAACAGCGAGTAGGGAACGCGGGGCACCTGCTGCATGCCCTGATTCGGCAGGAAGCTGCTCACCAGCAGCAGCACCCCAAAGCCGATCAACACCAGATTCACGATGCCGAACCTGCGGTTCGGAGGCGTGTCGTCCTTTCGGATAGGCATGCGCAGGCAGCCGGAATGGCCTCCAAACTAGGGGTCGCCCACGGGCTCGGTGGTGGGTGAGAACCGAACGGGAGCCGCCCTGGCCGTGTGTGGTCGTTATTCCCTCACTGCTCGCCTCGATCAACTGCTGCCGCGTCTCCAGGGAGCGTTGCCGCTGGGCTTGGAGCGGTACTACGCCCCACGCGGCCTGATCGCACCGGGCGAACCGGTGCTGGCGCTGCGCCAGGAGCACGGAGCGCTGCAGCCTGCCCTGATGCTCTGGGGGCTCCTGCCGGAATGGAGCAAAGACCCGTTGGCGGGCCCACGGCCGTTCAATGCCCGCGCTGAAACCGTGGCGGAAAAGGCCAGCTTTCGCGGTGCTTGGCGGCACCGGCGTTGCCTGCTGCCCGCCGATGCCTTCTACGAGAAGGGCCACCGCATTCAGCGCCGTGACGGGGCTCTGTTCTGGTTGGCCGGCATCTGGGATCGCTGGATCGGTCCGGATGGCAGCGA
>JBEBCC010000049.1:0-12032 GCA_041158125.1 Cyanobacteriota bacterium | reverse complement strand
TCGATGGCGCCCTGCAGGTACTGCAGCTCCTTCTCCATCAGGTAGCCGGCCACGCTGGGGCTCAGGTACTGGGTCACGCCCTCGGTGGAGGCGTGGGCGCGGTGGGCGGCGCCGAAGGCGTCGTTCACGTACACATCGGCGAGGCTGGCCAGCTGCTTGGCGAAGTCGCCCTCGTTCTTCTCCTCCTCGGCGAAGAAGCGCACGTTCTCGAGCAGCACCACATCGCCATCGGCCATGGCGGCCACCTTGGCCTCGGCGTCGGGGCCGATGCAGCTGTCGGTCTTCACCACGCTCTTGCCGAGCAGTTCGCTCAGGCGGGCGGCCACGGGGGTGAGGCGCATGCCCTCGTTCACCTGGCCCTTGGGACGGCCAAAGTGGGCCGCCAGGATCACCTTGGCACCCTTGCCGGTGAGGTCGTTGATCGTGGGCAGGGCGGCGCGGATGCGGGTGTCATCGGTGATGGCGCCGGCATCGTTGAGGGGCACGTTGAAGTCGACCCGGACCAGCACGCGCTTGCCGCGCAGGGTGTCAGCCGTGAGGCTGGCCAGGGAGCGCTTCGCCATGACGTCAAGCAGAAGAAAGGTCGGGAGAGTTTAGCGACCTGGTCAAGAGCTGCTCCAGCCGCTGCTGTGGCCGCCACCCCTGGCCGTTGCGTCCCTGGGCGCTAGACAGTGAAGGCACGACAGTGGCGCCGCGGCTTGCCGGCCATGTTCGAGATTGTTCTCTTTCCCATCGATCGCAGCCGTCAGGCCGCCGAGACTGCGGCCACCGCGCTGCAGCTGGTTCGGCAGCATGGCAGTCGCCTGGTGCTGCTCTCGGTGGTGGAGCCCGGCCAGGATGACCCCGCCGCCGTGGCGGAGCTGCTGGCCCAGGCCCGCGGCCGCTTCCAGGAGCAGGGGGTGAGCTGCGAGGTGATCGAACGGGAAGGCAAACCGGCCTTCGTGATCTGCGATGTGGCCGATGAGTTCAATGCCGATGTGATCGTGATGGGCACCCGTGGTCTCAGCCTCGAGAGCGACGATTCCCCCAGTACCGCCGCGCGCGTGATCCAGCTGGCGCCGTGCCCTGTGCTGGTGGTGCCGTGAGCGCTGATCCCAATGCCGCCGCGGCGCAACCCACCCCTGCTGCCCGCAGCACCGATCTGCTCAGCAGCGCTGCCCCGGCGATCCAGTGGTATCCGGGCCACATCGCCAAGGCCGAGCGAGCGCTCACCGACAACCTCGCCAAGGTGGATCTGGTGATTGAGGTGCGCGATGCCCGCATCCCCCTGGCCACCAGCCACCCGCGCCTGCAGCGCTGGATCCGTGGCAAGCAGCACCTGCTGGTGCTCAACCGGCGCGACATGGTGCCGGTGGCGGCGCGGGAGGCCTGGGAGGCCTGGTTTCGCTCCGCCGGTCAGCCGGTGCTGTGGTGTGATGCCAAGGCCGGCACCGGCGTCAAGCAGCTGCAGCAGGCGGCGATCCGCGCCGGGGCGGCCCTCAATGCCCGTCGCAGCGGCCGTGGCATGAAGCCCAGGCCGGTGCGGGCGTTGACGCTCGGCTTCCCGAACGTGGGCAAATCGGCCTTGATCAACCGGCTGGTGCGTCAGAAGGTGGTGGAGAGCGCCCGCCGCGCTGGGGTCACCCGCAGCCTGCGCTGGGTGCGCCTTGGGCAGGACATCGACCTGCTCGATGCCCCGGGCGTGCTGCCGCCCCGCCTCGACGACCAGCTGGCGGCCCTGCGGCTGGCCCTCTGCGATGACATCGGCCAGGCCGCCTATGACGGCGAAGCGGTGGCAGCGGCCTTTGTGCAGTTGCTGGTGGCGCTGGAGCCGGTGCCGGCCGCTGGGGTGCCCACCGGGCTGCTGTTGCAGCGCTACGGCATCCCCCTGGGGCAGCTTCCCAGCGGCGCTGCAGACGTGCAGGGTTGGTTGGCCGCTGCCGCGGAGCGCCACACCAGCGGCGACGGCCTGCGCATGGCCACCCGCCTGCTCGACGACTTTCGCTGCAGCAGGCTGGGGGCGATTGCCCTGGAGCTGCCACCCCAGCTGTGAGACACACCGCTGGTGTGGCCGCTGGTGTGGTGCGGCCGCCGCGGTGCTTCAGACGAAGCGGGCCCAGCTCGCCTGCCCCACCTGCAGCACCGCCGTTTCACGCCCCAGCGACAGAGCCCCGGCGGCCCCGAGCGGCGCGCCTTGCAGGCGGGCCACCAGTTCATCGCGGCCGTTGAAGCTGGCGTCGCCGTTGCCCAGATAGATCTCTGAGAAGGCTGTGCCGCCGATCGTCACGTTGCGGAACAGGTACTGACGCCCGCCCAGGAGTTGCAGGCTGTCCTCATTGGGATTGAAGTCGTTGATGCGCAGATAGTCGCTGCTGCCGCTGTTGGAGGCTTGGCCATCGTTGTAGAAGCCGCCGCGGGCATCAGCCAGCAGGAAGAGATCAGCGCCGGCACCGCCGGTCACCGTGTCGATCTGACCGCGGCCCAGCCGGAGCGCCGTGCTGCCGGTCGGGCTGACGCCGGTGATCCGATCGGCGCCGGCACCGCCACCGCGGCTGCCGGTGAGGTCATCGTTGGCGTTGGTGCCCCAGATGGTCAGCGGGGTGGTGTTCACCGGTGTCTGCGAGGTGTCGTTCACCGTCACCGGCCCCGCACTGGCCAGGGGGGTGCTGCTGCTGGCGTCGCTGAACAGCTGGGCTGTGAGGGCTTCCGTGCTGGCCTCGGTGCGCTGATCGGCCGCCAGGTTCACCGTGAAGCTGGCGGACCCGTCGGCTCCGACCGACAGCACACCCTGCAGTTGGCCACCCACCACGTCATCGGCGCTGATCCCGCTCAGGGTCCACACCAGCGTGGTGCCCTCGGGCACGTTGCTGCTGCTCAGGGAGAAGCTCACGGCGGCTCCCTCATTCACCGCATTCGCCGAAGCGCTCAGGGCGTAGCTGGCGCTGCCCCCACCACCGCTGCCATCGCCGGGATTCTGGCCCTGGTTGGCGGCCAGCACCAGCAGGGCGGCCTGCACATCGAGGCGGCCGCCGGTGCGGGTCAGGCCCTGCAGGCTGGCGGTGTCGGCGCTGCCGGCATAGAGCGCCTGCAGCAGTTCCGCAGCGGTGGCCTTGGGATAGCTGGCCGCCATCAGCGCCAGGGCCCCGCTCACATGGGGCGTTGCCATCGACGTGCCGCTGTAGTTGGCGTAGCCGCCCCCGGCCACGGTCGAGACAATGCCGGAGCCGGGAGCGCCCAGATCCACGCTGTTGGCTCCGTAGTTGGAGAACCCAGAAAGCCCGCCGCTGCTGGTGATTGAGGCCACGCTCACAACCGCATCCCAGCCGAGGGCAGTGCTGGTGCTGTAGTTGGCGGGGTAGCTGGCAGTGCTGTCGTTGTTGTTGGTGGCATTGCCGGCCGCGGCAATGAATACATTGCCCACCTTGGCGCCATTGATAATGGCATTGTTCATGGTGCTGGAGTATCCGCCACCACCCCAGGAGTTGTTGGTGCCGACGTACTGAGCCTTGCCGCCATAGTCGACGTCATGGCTGAGGGTCATGTTGGCGTAGTAATTGGTGGCGGCGATTGCCCCTGAGGTGTAGCCGCCGGTGGGCCCGAGGAACTTGAGCGACATTAACTGCACGTTCCAGTTCACGCCGGCCACGCCAATGCCATTGCCGCCAATCGCGCCGATTGTGCCGGCTACGTGCGTGCCATGGTTATCGCCATCGCTGGCGCGGAATGGATCGTTGCTGTTGTTGTAGAAATCCCAGCCAACGAGATCGTCGAGATAGCCGTTGCCATCGCCGTCGCGTCCGTCGGCCCAGCGCTTGTCACGCAGCAGGTCACCTGCGTCGATGCGGCCATTGAGGTTGATATCACTGACGAAGGCGTTGTTGCTGCTGTCGTTGAGATCGCGGAAGCTGATCAGACCATCGCCATTGCTGTCCGTCAGGCTGGTGTAGAAGCTGAGGGATTTGATCTCGCCTGGGTTCAGCCAGATATTGAGATATAAGTCGGGATGGGTGTAATCAATGCCCTCGTCAATCACGCCCACCACGGTGCTGCTGCTGCCGGTGCGACCATCGGCCCAGGCCAGTTCAGCCTGGCTGCCGAAGCTGTTGGTGGTGCCGCTGCCGCCGGCTGCCGTGGGGCTGTCGCTGGAGTACATCCCCCACAGCTGGCCGCCGCTGCTGTAGTAAGGATCGTTGGCGACGACCTGGCTTCCCACCACCCAGTCCACCTCCGCCAGTGCGATGTCGCCGCGCTGCCGATAAACCGACAGCGCCTGCGCCACCGACATGCCCTGCGGCAGGCTGATCGCCTCCACCGGTCCCTGGCCGAGACGTTCCATCAGCCGCGACTGGATTGTGTCGCTGCGGCCGCTCTGGCTTCTGGCGAGGTTCCGCAGCCCCTGCAGGGCCGCACCGCGCTGGCTGGTCGAGCTACCCGACTTCCACTGCACCAGAATGCGGTTCTCGGGCAGACGCGGTCGCGGCGCGGCTGTGCTGCTGACTGGCCGATCGGGTGCACCGGCACCACTGCTGGCGCCCGGGCTGCTGCCATTGATGATGGCCAGGGTGCCGTTGCCGCCGCTGCCGGCCAAGGCGGCAGCGGCCTGATCCCGGGCCTCCGGTTGTTTCAGGCTGGGGATCGCTGTGGCCGTCGCCGCCGCGATCAGGGGCGACGGCGGCGGCGGTTGGAGCAGTGCCGGCTCAGGGCCTGCCGCTTCTGCGGTCCGTCGCAGCGGTTCGGGCTGCCGGGTGGACGCCGGCAGTGCTTCAAGCCAGGCAAACAGGCCCGGCCGTGCTTTGCCGAGTGCTGAGAGCCGCCACAGCGGATGCTGCTTCATGACTGCCTGGGGGTGGGCTGGATGACGGTGCGGTGACGGGTGCGGCGGCGGCGCTGTTGCGCCTGTGATGCAGCTGGTGCTGGTCCAGCTGTTCTGGGCATTGATTCTGGTGCACCGGAATGGCCGCAGAGGTGCTGTGTGGGCCGTTGTTGTGTGTGGTTCTGTTCTACCGGATCCCCTCTGCCGTCCGCATCGGTGCCGATGCGGACCGACATCAACGGTCTCTGTGATCGCGGCCCCTCCGGCTCCTACGGTCGTGACCATGAACCATGGAGAATCACGACCCAGCACGGGCTTTGGCCAGGGCGAGGGCGAGCTGCTCACACTCACCTATCCCAAGCCGCTGCCGATGCGTCTGGATCGCTGGCTGGTGGCACAGCGCCCAGAGCAGAGTCGTGCCCGCATCCAGAAGTTCATTGAGGCCGGCTACGTGCGCGTCAACGGCGTCACTGGCCGCGCCAAGACCCCATTGCGTCAGCACGACACGGTGCAGCTGTGGATGCCGCCGCCCGAGCCACTGCCCTATCTGCTGCCCCAGGCGATGCCCCTGGATGTGCTGTTTGAGGATGAGCATCTGATCGTGCTCAACAAGCCGGCGGGCCTCACGGTGCATCCAGCGCCAGGCAACAAGGATGGCACCCTGGTGAACGGGCTGCTGCACCACTGCCCTGATCTGCCCGGTATCGGCGGTGAACTGCGGCCCGGCATCGTGCACCGGCTCGATAAGGACACGACGGGATGCATCGTGGTGGCCAAGAGCCAGGAGGCGCTGGTGAAGCTGCAGGTGCAGATCCAGAAGCGCATTGCCAGCCGCGAATACCTGGCGGTGGTGCACGGCCAGCCGTCGGCCGAGAGCGGCACGATCGTGGGGGCGATCGGTCGTCATCCCGCCGATCGCAAGAAATACGCCGTTGTCCCTGACGATTCCGGTCGCCATGCCTGCACCCACTGGCGCCTGATCGAGCGCCTCGGCGATTACGCCCTGCTGCGCTTCAAGCTCGATACTGGCCGCACCCATCAGATCCGGGTGCACTGTGCTCACATCGGCCATCCGATCGTGGGCGATCCGGTGTATTCCAGAGCCCGTAAATTGCCGGTGCTGCTGCCTGGCCAAGCCCTGCACGCTGTGCAGCTGGGCCTTGATCATCCGATCAGCGGCGAGCGGGTCGTCTGTGAGGCACCGCTTCCTCAGCCCTTCGAAAAGTTGCTGGGGGTGTTACGGCGGCGCAGCCAGGGCTTCAGCAGCCCCAGGTGCCATGGGGCTGCTGAAGCAGCTTCAACACGAGCATCAACCTCCTGAGGCCTGCACCAAGCAAGCGGAGCGCGTCAGCAGCGGAAGGCTGTGGATCAGCAAGGATCGCACAAAATATTTGGTAGGTTCTTCGCGGCTGTTGTGTCGCGGCTGCGTCGCGGTTTGGCTGGATCAGCCTGCGAGCGTGTCACGCTGCAGTGGGCCGTTTCCGCTGGGGTTGTTGAGGGCCACAACGCTCTCGTTGTTGGTTTTGTGGTTTGCAGTGAGCGTGCTGTGGAGCGTCGTTGGATCGATAGGTGAGCCAGGCGATTGTGGTTGATCTGGGGTTGATATTGTCGGGCTGGTTGGATGGTGATAGATATCAAAGTTGCAGTGCGTGACAGTCCGCTGTGGACGGTTGCCGCGATCCGTTTCGTTTCTAGTTTGAAGCGATCTCGATGGGCTGGTGTTGATCATGGCTGGATCTGTTGTTGCTGCGGCAAAGCTGCGCGCCGGGCGGTCTCTGTTCTTGTTGGTCGGCGTTCTCGCCGCCGTGCCATGGGTGTTGTCACCGCTGGTTGCGGCGGCGGCGCCGCGCCGGGTGGCGAATCCGCCTGTGCTGGAGCCCAGCGGGTCCGGTTTGCCTCAATCCGGGGGGCGGCCGTTGCTGCGCTCAGGCGTTGCGGTGCCGCAATCGGCAACGCCGCAGCCGGCGGCGGAGGTGCGTTACGACCTGAACATTGTTTATGTCGACGGTGAGATCTATAACCCTGCGACGAATAGCAATGACAAGGTGCGGCTGCGCAGTTATCAGGGGACTGGTACCAGCGCGGATGTTCCGTTCATCTCGCCGATGATTCAGGCTGCTCCTGGGCAGACCGTGCGGATCTCGCTGAATAATCAATTGCCGCTCGACGATCCCGCCACCTGCGCCAATGCTAAGGATATCAATACTCCCCACTGCTTCAACAGCACCAACCTGCATGCCCATGGCCTGTGGGTGAGCCCGGCGGGCAACAGCGACAACGTGCTGCTGTCGATCAATCCGGGTCGGAGTTTTCAATACGAATACAACATTCCCGCCGATCACCCCGCTGGCACCTTCTGGTACCACACGCATCGCCATGGCTCTACGGCTCTGCAGGTTTCCAGTGGTATGGCTGGTGCCCTGGTGATCAAGGGCGATCGCCTGCCTGCCCCCGGCGTGCCCGGTGATCTTGACACCTTGCTGAGGCCAGGTGCAGCTCAGCCCTTCACGGAGCGCATTGTTGTGCTGCAGCAGATTCCCTATGCCTGCCGGGATAAGAACTTTGCGATCGAAAGGGTGGATGCTAAGGATGTCAACTCTGGTTATAAGTGTGACCCTGGCGATGTGGGAGGAGTGGATGGCTACGACCAGTTTGGACCAGGCACATGGCCCGCTTCTGGGCGTTACACCAGTATCAATGGCGTGGTGCTGCCGACCTTCACTGGTGTGCAAACCGGCCAGATTGAGCGCTGGCGTCTGATTCATGGCGGTGTTCGGGATACTGTCAACCTTCAGTTCCTCAAGTTGCGCCGCGCCGCGCCTGGGGTTGAAGGCCTCAAGGCTTCCGACAACGACGCCTACGTGGCTCAGCAATGCACTGGCGATCCGCTGCCCCAGCACCTGGTGGCGGCCGATGGCCTCACCCTCAACAAGGTGATCCGATCCAGCAAGACCGTGCTGCAGCCGGGCTATCGCTGGGACGCCCTGATGTTGTTCCCTGAGCCAGGAACCTATTGCATGATTGATGGCGATCTGCCGCCTAATGCCACAGTCAATGGGGTCAATCCATCGCGCCAGCTGCTCGGCTTTGTGGAGGTGACCAAGGGCTCCAGTGTTCCGGTAGACCTGAACGCTTATCTCACCCAGGAGCTGGTGGCTGCCGCCCAGCGGACGATGCCGGAGTCCGTGCGCGGCCAGGTGGTGTCTGACCTCAGCAACCAGCTTGGACTGCAAGTTTTCAGGCCTCACGCTGATATTCAAGACGCTGAGGTTGCCGGGCGTGATCAGCAGCTGATTCAGTTCAGCATCGGCCCGGCTGCGCAGGATCCGAGCAAGACCCTGTTCAAGGTCAATGGCGAACCCTTTGGCCCGCAGCAGGCGAAGCGCATTCTTGAGCTGGGTGCGGCTGATCAGTGGCGGCTCACGTCAACTGTCGCCAGTCATCCCTTCCATATCCATGTCAATCCCTTTCAGATTGTCGAGATTCGTGATAGCAAAGGCGTGGATGTGAGCAGCCCTGATGCTGTGGATGGCAGTGGACAGGCGATCGATCCGCAGTATCGGGGGCTCAAGGGCGTCTGGAAAGATACCTTGATGGTTAAGCAGGGCTACGAGGTGGTTGTGCGCTCTCGTTACCGCCGCTATATCGGCGATTTTGTTCTCCATTGCCATATCCTCGACCACGAAGACCAGGGCATGATGCAGAACGTGAGCATCACCTTGCCGGATGGGGTGAAGGCTGGCGGTGCCGAGGGCGCTGGCGGCGGCCATGCCCATCACTGAGCGGCTCAGCCCGCCCCCACCGGTAATCGCGGGCAGGCCGCCACCAGCGTGCGCGTGATCGTGGCCTGGGGGTTGGCCAGCAGCTGATCGCCGGGGCCCTCCTCGATGATCCGGCCCGCCTCCAGCACGATCAGCCGCTGGCAGAAGCCGCTGGCCAGGGCCAGGTCGTGGGTCACGAACAGCAGGCCCAGGCCCAGGCGCTGTTGCAGCTGGCGCAGCAACGCCAGCACCTCCGCCTGGATTTCGGCATCGAGCATGCTCACGCTCTCATCGCAGAGCAGCACCTGCGGCTCCAGGATCAGGGCGCGGGCGATCGCCACCCGCTGCTGCTGACCGCCGGAGAGCTGGCGCGGCAGCCTTGCCTCGAATGCCTCCGCCGGCAGCCCCACGGCGCTCATCAGCTCGCGGGCGCGCGCGCGGGCGGCGCTGCGGCTGGCCAGGCCGTGGATCAGCAAGGGGTCGGCGATGGCTTCACCCACACGCATGCTGGGATTGAGGCAGGCCAGCGGGTCCTGAAACACCATCTGGATGCGGCGGCGGGCTCGCTGCAGCGGCCGGCCCCGCAGCTTGCCGAGATCCTGTCCCTGGAGCCGCACGCTGCCGCCGCGCAGCGGTGCCAGGCCCATCAGCGCCCGGCAAAGCGTGCTCTTGCCACAGCCGGATGCTCCTACCACCCCGAGCACCTCGCCCGGGCGCAGCTGCAGGCTGATGCCATCCACCGCGCGATACCAGCGCCGCTGCCAGGGTGGTCCCGGCAGCGGATGCCAGCAGCGCAGCTCTTCCAGCTCCAGCAGTGGTGGCGCCTGCGGTGGCAGGGGCGGCGTGGTGCAGCCTTCGCGGGCGCGGGCGGCGCCCACCAGGCGCTGCGCCAGGGCTGAGTGAGGTGCGCTCAGCAACTGGCGGCTCGGGGCCTCCTCCACCAGCCGCCCCTGATCGAGCACGGCGATGCGCTGGCACCAGCGACCGGCCAGGGCCAGGTCGTGGCTGATCAGCAGCAGGGCGCTGCCGGCCTCCTCGCACAGCTGGCACAGCTCGGCCATCACCTGCTCGGCCACCGCCACATCGAGGCTGGTGGTGGGTTCATCGGCGATCACCAGCGCTGGCCGCAGCGCCATCGCCAGGGCGATTGCCAGCCGCTGGCGCATGCCGCCGCTGAATTCATGGGGATAGCTGCCGTAGCGACCGGCATCGATGCCGACCCGCTCCAGCAACTCCGCCGCCCGCTGGTGCAGCTGGCGGCGCCGCCAGTCGGGGCGATGGCTGGCCAGGGTGTCGCTGAGGTGCTCACCCACGCTCATCAGCGGGTTGAGCCGGGTCATCGGGTCCTGAAACACCAGGCCCACGGCTTCACCGCGCAGCTGGCGCAGGGCGCCGCGGCTGAGTCGGCGCGGGTCGCGGCCCAGCAGCTGCAGCTCGCCGCCGCACTGGCTGCCCGCCGGCAGCAACTGCAGCACCGCCCGCGCCACCGTGCTCTTGCCGCAGCCCGAGGGGCCCACCAGGGCCAGGCGTTCGCCGGCACGCAGGTGCAGGTCGAGGCCTGCGAGGGTGGCGGCGCTGGCGCCGTGATAACGCACCTGCAGCTGCCCGAGTTTCAGCACGTCCTGGCTGGCGTCGGTCTCTGGAGCTGCGCCTCGGGTGCTGCAGCGGCTGGCGGGCGGGGCAGTCGCTGCGTCTGACTCGGGCACGGCCGCAGGGTGCAGGCGGATCACGCAGCAGCTTGGCGCAACCTGATGGGGACAGCTCGCCAGGCGGCGGTGGCGGGCAGCGCGGCGCCGCCGCTGCCTACGATGTGCTGCATAAGCAGAACGCCATGCTCCAGGCGGTGCCCGACACGGCGAAGACGCTGGCCTCAGCGGCCGGTTCTGCTGCCGTGGCCAGCAGTGGAACCGGCCCTGAAGGCAGGTCTGAGCTCAGCACTGTCCTGGAACCCACCGGACTGGAACCCACCACCCTGGACAACACCGGCCCAGCCACCCACGGTCCGCTCAGGGCCTGTCCGGCAACGCCTGGATCAGAGCGACAGGCTGGCGGCCGGTTGATTGGCAGCCCTGATGATTACGGCATCACCTTGCCGGAGTGGTTGCGCCGCTGCATCGAGCATGTGCCTCCTGGCGCCGGCGACAGCTGCCCCACCGATGCTGAGGGGCTCCTCTCGGCCGCCTTCCACTTCGCCTTCCAGCTGCACGACGGCCAGGTGCGCGCCAGCGGCGAGCCTTACATCTGCCATCCGGTGGCGGTGGCTGATCTGCTGCGCGACATCGGTGCCAGCGCCGGCGTGATCGCCGCCGGCTTCCTGCACGACGTGGTGGAGGACACCGACGTCACCCCTGCGGAGATCGAGCAGCACTTCGGCGCTGAGGTGCGGGGCCTGGTTGAGGGGGTCACCAAGCTGGGTGGCATCCACTTCACCAACAAGACCGAAGCCCAGGCTGAAAACCTGCGCCGCATGTTCCTGGCGATGGCCAGCGACATCCGCGTGGTGCTGGTCAAGTTGGCCGACCGCCTCCACAACATGCGCACCCTCGGTGCGCTCAAGCCCGAAAAGCAGCAGCGCATCGCCCGCGAAACCCGGGAAATCTATGGGCCCCTGGCTAACCGCCTCGGTATCGGTCGGCTCAAGTGGGAGCTGGAGGATCTGGCTTTCAAGATTCTGGAGCCGGAAGCCTTCCGCGAAATTCAGCAGCAGGTGGCCAGCAAACGCTCCGATCGGGAGGAGCGGCTGGCGGTGACGGCCGGTCTGCTGCGGGAGCGGCTGATGGTGGCGGGGCTGGCGGGTTGTGAGGTGAGCGGTCGGCCCAAGCATCTTTATGGCATCTGGAGCAAGATGCAGCGCCAGCAGAAGGCCTTTCACGAGATTTATGACGTTGCGGCCCTGCGCATCATCTGTCCAAACCTCGAGAGCTGCTACCGCGCCCTGGCGGTGGTGCACGACACCTTCCGACCGATCCCCGGTCGCTTCAAGGACTACATCGGCCTGCCTAAGCCGAATGGCTATCAGTCGCTGCACACGGCGGTGATCGGTCGCCACCGGCCGATCGAGGTGCAGATCCGCACCGCTGAGATGCATCAGGTGGCGGAATTCGGCATCGCGGCCCACTGGAAATACAAGGAAGGCGGCTCACCGGCTGCCACCGGCAACGACGCCGAACGTTTCAACTGGCTGCGCCAGCTGGTGGACTGGCAGAAGGATGGTGTAGGCGAAGACAGCAGCGACTTCCTGCGCTCGATCAAGGAAGACCTGTTCGATGAAGAGGTGTATGTGTTCACCCCCAACGGCGATGTCGTGGGGTTACGCAAGGGCTCCACGGCCGTAGATTTCGCTTATCGCATTCACTCCGAGGTGGGCAATCACTGCCAGGGCGTACGCATCAACGACCGCCTCTGTCCGCTGGCGACGCCCCTGCAGAACGGCGACTTCGTGCAGATCATCACCGCCAAATCAGCGCACCCCAGCCTCG
>JBEBCC010000048.1:0-4528 GCA_041158125.1 Cyanobacteriota bacterium | reverse complement strand
GACACGCCACCCCGCTACCGGCCAGAAGCACGCTGACTGCAGGCCCCTGCTCCAACAGTCTTCATCCATCCGTGGGTTCGTCGTCAGTTCGGACACTGGCTGTTCATCTGAACCCTCTGTTCGTCTGAACCGTCGACACTCCATCTGCACCGCCCGAGGTGCCCCAAGGAGACCAACGCCCACACCTGGAATGTTCGGCCCCAGGCGCCAACGCCAGCCGCTTCGCTGACCATCTCTTTCAACCGGCTCAGCCGGTGTTTCACAGTTGTGTTCTCGACGTCATGACCCTCGGGCGCTGCTCGGGGGTTTTTGGTGTGGGCGCTTACGCGAAAACCCCGGGGATGTCCCGGGGCAGATGCCTGGCCCCATCGGGGGCCAGTGATTGCTGAGCTCGTTCAGCCCTTGGCGGCGCGCACCTCCCAGAAGCTGGATCCCTAGCTGCAGCTGGCATCACCGCTCTGCTGGTCGTAGGCCTGACGCGCCTTGAGCTGGCCCTCGAGTTCGGCGCAGGCGAGGCTGTAGCTCCATGGCTTGCGGCCAGGACGGCGGACCAGCACTGCGGTGGCGCTGATCTGGTAGCCGTTGCCATCCTTGCCACCGGCGGGCAGCACCTGGGCCAGGTCGCCGCGCAGGTGAGCCAGGCGCAGCTGCTCGTGCAGCTCCTTTTGCTCAACGCCGAGCAACTCCTGCTGCTGTTTCACCACCAGCAGACGGTTGATGCAGGCCTTGAGCGCCTTGCGTGAGAAGCGTGGGTCGCTCTTGCCGGCAGAAGGGGGCAGCACGCCGAGGCTGGCGAGGAGATGCAGCGCCTCGGGTGAAGCGGGTACGGGCTCCAGGCCGGCGCCAACAGCGGCGGCTGGCTTGCTGAGGATGGTGGTGGCGGCAGTGGTGGTGATGGCCATCAAGGTCAGGGATGTGATGGGTAGGAGGAGAACAGCAACCTGGGCCATGCGGCCCGGCGGATTCAGAGCTCCGCGGCGCCGATGCACTGGATTTGGTGGAGCGCCTTGATCAGTCACGGCAGATCCCGCAAGGCTGCCTGGAGCAACAAGTGAGATCAGGCTTGTGGCCAGCGATTTCACGCTCCGCCATGCTCCGGATCCACGGCGACCGCGACAGCCTGCTGGCTGCCCTCACGGCCCACTGGGCCGACCAGCAGCTGCAGATCCCACAGGCACTGCGGCCAGCGGTGGTGCCGATCCGCCGCCGACCCAGGCCACTGCGCTGAGGGCGCAGCGCCTCACCCCTTGGCGATCAGAGCCGAGCCGCTGCCATCTCCCGCCACCATCCAGCACCTGGCGCGGCCAGGCGCAGTGGTGGGCAAGCTCCGGATTGCAGTGCTCGACATCGGCCGAGGCCGGAATGGAGCTGCTCATCGGAACACTCCCCGCCGACTGGGAGCCAGGGCCGGCATGTTGCTCGCGACAGCGGTCTGCAGGCCGGAAGGGAAGCACATGGCAAGAGCCGAGCAACCGCGCAAGGGGGTTCATGGGGGAAACCAGGCTTTCCCCCTGTTGCCGGCTGTGATCGCACAATCGGTTCGCCAGGCTCAGGCCACAAGGAGCCATCGAAACCGCCAAAGGGCCGCCAGAGCGGGGCGAGACCCGAAAACTATGCAGTGAGTGCATCATTTCCCGAGTAGGCCATGCTGCACATCATGAAGAAGGGCTCAGAACCACATCACTCAGAAGGCGCTCTGAGCTATTTCTGGGGCCAGTGCACCCAAGGACTGCCCCGTCGTGACAGCGCGTAGTCCAGCCCGGTCATCGAACAGATCTCCTGCTCGCAAGAAGCTCGATCGACCGGCGGTTCAAGCGCACATCTCAGAGCTCCTGGCTGCTGGCCCGCCTGATGCACAAGCGTTGCTTGCCTTTGCTGAGTTCATCCATGGCAAGCCCTTCCCCGAACCTGTTCTCACCCTGACCCAGCTGAAGGCCGAGGTTTGCCGGGTGTTCGGTTGCAAGAACGCCACCGAACTGCGTAAGTCGAATGAGTTCAACCTGGCAATGGCCGGCCGCAGCTTCGATCTCAAGACCAAAGCCGACTGGCAGAAGCTCTATCGCGAGTGGGTGGGGGTGCCGCAAGCGGAGCGCAACCGCAGTGGGGCCACCTGCATCAATGGCATCGATGTGTTGGAGAACTTCCGGCCCTGGCACGTGTTTGGCCTGGAGCCAGCAACCGCCACAGCCGACGACATCAAAGACGCCTTCCGCCGCCTGGCTAAGGAACACCACCCCGATGTGGGCGGTGATCCAAGGGTGATGGAGCGCCTGCAGAAGATGCGCGATTCGTTGCTGGCTTTTCGTTGAAGATGACGACACCAACCTCCACACCACCATCTGGGTCAAGGCGGCGTCGGGAGCGCGATGCCTTCAGCGACAAAGAAGCGGCCAAGATGCTCGGCATCTCGGTCACCAAGCTCTACCGGATTTGTGAGTTCTTTGATTCCGACCCTGACGATGCCTGGGATCTGATCGAGGGAGAGTTCTTCGAGTACGAGCCGGGCCAGGCCCGCAAACGCCGCTTCTACGAAGAAGGCGTGATGGCGGTCGCCAAGTACCTGGAGGAAACCGAGGGCGGCAGCTTCCTGGCGCGGCTCAAGGAGTTCTTCACCCATCACCGCGCCCGCGTCACCCGCGCGCTGGTGCAGCGGCGCATCATTCAGGTGACGCAGGACCGCTCCACCCTGGTGATCCGCGGCGATCTGGTGTTTCTGCAGCAGCGCTCAGTGGTGAGGGTGCTGGGTACCAACGGCAAGGGTATGGCCGGCACGCTTCGGCGTATCGAGGAGGAGAGTTCCGGCCTCGACGGCGCCGAGGGGCTGGAGATCGATGTGCACTTCGCCGATTTCGACGATTTGGAAGGACGACACTGGAGCCAGCGTGGCATCGCCCGCCTGGCACGCACGATGCATGAGCGGGGTCGCATCACCCAGGCCCGCAAGGCTTGGGTCAAGGCCGTAGCCGATGTGGCGGAGGACTGCTTCGAGGTGCAGCGCAAGGTGCTGGAAAGCCACGAAGGCCGCGTGAAGGCCGCGATGGTCCGGGTCCGCAGTAAGGCCAAGGCCTGTGCGGTGACCCAGCAGAAACCCAACGCTGCCGACCGCAACCCGATCGAGCTGGAAGCCCACCATCTCTTCGATGCCTCCTCCAGACCCGATCTGGCAGTGCTGGAGGACAACCTGCTGGTGATCAGCTCGGCCCTGCACCGCAACTTCCACAAGTGGATGGGTAATCGTCCCTGCGAACCGAAGGATTTCGTCGATTACATCTTGCGCAACGAACTCACCCACTTCGAGG
Source organism: Cyanobacteriota bacterium (assembly GCA_041158125.1). Lineage (GTDB taxonomy): Bacteria > Cyanobacteriota > Cyanobacteriia > PCC-6307 > Cyanobiaceae > Vulcanococcus. The sequence continues at coordinate 1,229 of JBEBCC010000048.1, read as the reverse complement.
GGAGCCCCAGCACCCGCGCCAGGCAGGAAGCCCGCCAGCAGAAGCTGATCCATCGGCTTGAACTTCTGCAGGCCCGCTATGAGGGCAATCGGCTCCTCTACTGAGAGGTCATGGGCATGGCGAGCCGTTCACCCTCCGATGAAGACAGCAGGCCCGGGCTGATGGCCAAAGCCATCGGCAGGGCCAGGCCGGGGGGACAGGGGCCTGAGCCGATGCACCACCCAGCCAAACTGGCTCGGGACATGATCAAGGCCGAGCCTGAATGGGTGCAGACGAGCAGCAGCTGGAGCTTCTGGGGGCCCTCGAAGCGCTGGGTGGTAGCGCCGGCAATGGGCGGCTCCGGGAGCTGCTGGGGTGGGATGAAGCCAGCTATGACGCCGTCAAAGGGCAGCTCCTCGCTGCAGGCCAGCTCGTGCCAGGCCGGGGCCGGGGTGGCTCCGTGAGTCTGTCCAATGGCGACAGGGCGGCCCACCCTGCGGCAGCGAGTCCGGAACTCCCCACCAAAAGCATGCCTTCCCCCAAGGTCGCGGCGAGCCCAGGGCCTCAGCCCACCGGCAAGCAGAACCTCTCGGCCTTCATCTGGAGCGTGGCCGACCTGCTGCGGGGGGACTACAAGCAGAGCGACTACGGCAAGGTGATCCTGCCGTTCACGGTGCTGCGCCGGCTCGACTGCGTGCTGGAGCCCAGCAAGGAGGCGGTGCTGGCCGAAAAGGAGCTGCGCGAGAGCCAGGGGCTGGATCCCGAGCCGTTTTTGCTGCGGGTGGCGGGGCAGGCGTTCTGCAACACCTCAGCCCTGAGCATGAAGCGGCTGATGGGCGACCAGGACAACATCGGCGAGAACCTGCGCAGCTATATCCAGGCGTTCACGCCGGCGGTGCGCGACATCTTCGAGAGCTTCGAGTTCCACCTGCAGGTGGATCGGCTGGAGAAGGCGGGGCTGCTCTACATGGTGAGCGAGCGCTTCGCCCAGATCGATCTGCACCCGCAAACGGTGAGCAACGCCGAGATGGGCCTGGTGTTCGAGGAGCTGATCCGCAAGTTCGCTGAACTCTCCAACGAAACGGCAGGGGAACACTTCACGCCTCGTGAGGTGATCCGGCTGATGGTGAACCTGATCTTCATCGAAGACGATCAGGCTCTCACCCAGAGCGGGATTGTGCGCAGCCTCTACGACCCCACGGCGGGCACCGGCGGCATGTTGAGCGTGGCCGAAGAGCACCTAGTGGGCA
>JBEBCC010000047.1:0-9330 GCA_041158125.1 Cyanobacteriota bacterium | reverse complement strand
CTGCCGAACCTACAGCATCGGCTCTCGCCTCGCTTCGGTTCCTGCGCTCTCGCCTCTCGGCTCCCGCGCAGTCCAACACCTTAACACCACCTCCCCCGCTCCAGTCAACCCCCTGGCAGGCAGGACGGCTCCGAGCCTCAGGCTTGCAGGCCTGGAGCGTCATCCTCCAGCGCTGTCTCCAGGGTGGTGAGCAGAAGCGCCAGAGCTGAGCGACGGTCGAGCTCAGCGCAACTCACCTGATGCAACCACTCGCGCGCGAGCATCTCCAGCTGGTTGAACAGGGCGTTGCCAGAATGCAGTCGCTCCATCAGCAGATCGACTTGATGGGCATCGGCATCGGGATTCGCCGCCACGACGTAGCGACGCCCATCATCGCCGACGTATGTGAGGTTGCCCTGGGCATCGAACGCCGGACCGGCATGGGGCGTGATCGGCTGCTCCTCCATGACCCGCTCCAGGCGACCCCATGCCTCCGGGTTAGCGCTGGCACGGGCCGATTGCAACCATGACGCCCTGGCGCTGGAACGGCGACGCGGCCACTGGCCGGCGGACGCCACAGCAAAAGCCCCTGCACCCAGTGCAGGACCGGGACGCAGGGGACGTACTGGCTCTCGGCCAGGGGCTGGGATGAGTCGCCTCAGACGACGGTGGCCATGTGGCGCATCAGATCCACGCACTTGCAGCTGTAGCCCCATTCGTTGTCGTACCAGGCCACCAGCTTCATGAAGGTGTCGGTGAGGGCGATGCCGGCGCCGGCATCGAACACCGAGGTGCAGCTCTCACCCAGGAAATCATTCGACACGACATCGTCTTCGGTGTAGCCGAGGATGCCGGCCAGTTCGCCCTCGGAGGCGGCCTTCATCGCAGCCTTGACCTGCTCATAGCTGGCGGGCCGGGCCAGGTTCACAGTGAGGTCCACCACCGACACATCGGGGGTTGGCACACGGAAGGCCATGCCGGTGAGCTTGCCATTGAGCTCGGGGATCACCCGGCCCACGGCCTTGGCGGCACCGGTGGAGCTGGGGATGATGTTCTGGCCGGCGCCGCGGCCACCCCTCCAGTCCTTCACCGAAGGGCCATCCACCGTCTTCTGGGTGGCGGTGGTGGCGTGAACCGTGGTCATCAGACCGTTGACGATGCCGAAGTTGTCGTGCACCACCTTGGCCATCGGCGCCAGGCAGTTGGTGGTGCAGCTGGCATTGGAGACGATGTCCTGCCCGGCATAGGTGGTGTGGTTGACCCCCATCACAAAGATCGGGGTGGCGTCCTTGGAGGGTGCACTCATCACCACGCGCCTGGCACCGGCATTGATATGGGCACGGGCCGCTTCATCGGTGAGGAAGAAGCCGGTGCTCTCCAGCACGTAGTCGGCGCCGACATCACCCCACTTGAGGTTGTTGGGGTCGCGCTCGGCGGTGATGCGAATGGTCTTGCCGTTGACCACCAGCTGACCGTCCTGCACCGCGACCTCGCCCTGGAAGCGGCCGTGGGTGGAGTCGTAGCGGAGCATGTACGCCAGATACTCCACGTCGATCAGGTCGTTGATGCCCACGACCTCCACATCCGCCAGAGTGACGGCACGGCGGAAGGCCAGGCGGCCGATGCGACCGAAGCCGTTGATGCCGATGCGGATGGTCATGGAAGCGGGCCCCGACGCTGGGGTAATGGCGCACTCTCACCTTAGGCGCGCACCCTTCGGCAGCCTCAGCCGGGCAGGGCGCCATCGCGATCGGAGCGGAAATCGATCGCCAGATCAGGCTGGGTGTCAGCAAGCAACGCCACCATCTGCTCGAACACCGCCCGGGTCTGGGATCCCCCCAGGCCCATCGGTTCGCGGCTCATCAGCACCAGCTCCAGCACCAGCCCTTCGGACTTGGCCTGCACATCTGCGAACAGCTGCATGCGCAGATGCTCGTGGCCACCACGCAGCAAGGCGCCGAGATGGGCCGCTGTGCGGTGATCGATCTCAGCGCTCAGGCCTGCCAGCATCGGCTCCAGCGCCTCGATCAGCTGGGCGGATGCCAACGAAACCCTGGGTCTGAGCACCAGCAGGAAGCGGGCCATGGGGGGCTGCAGCTGTGGCTGATCCTCTCAGCCCTCCTTCTCGCCAGCCTCAAACTGCTCACTCAACAGCCGGCGCTGGTACTCAGCGGCCAGGGCACTGAGATGCGCACGCGCCGCCTGCTCCATGCCGGCATCGATCTGTTCGAAGGCCCGACCATCCGGAACAGGCATGCCCAGGACCAGGGCCAGCGCATCAAACAGACGGACCTGGTCGTTCTGCCAGGCCTGATAGTCACCCGCCAGTTCAACCAGATCGTCTTCGCTTGCCTCGCCGCGATCCACCTCCAGACGCAGGCTCTGAATCTGGGCCAACCGCGCGGAAGTCACCACCGCATGCGCGGCCCCCAGTGCCGCCAGGGCATCGCAGGCCTCCCGCTTCAGCACCGTGAGATCACGACTGCGCACAGCCCGCTCAATCGAGAGGGGAGCACGCACGCCCGGCAGCTTGGTGGCCGCGGCCTGACGGTGGCGATCGGCAGTTGTCGACTCTGCAGGCCCGCTCTCAGCCGGACCATCCAGGGCGCCGTTCGGCGTATCCACGCCATCGGTCACCGCTCCTGCGTTGTCCGCCGCGGCGGGTGGCAAAGGTGATGGCAGACGGGTCGGGCGCAGAGCCGAGCCCCAACGGAACAGCACATCCGCCAGGCGCCCACGCCACGCCTCAGCCAGGCGGGATGGCCATCGCCTAGGCAGCAGACGGCCAGCCAAGCCGTTCGACCGACGGAGCCATTCTTGTCGGCTCATCAGAGCGCTCCCGCTGTCCCCTCAATCTGACGGCAGCGCGGCTCCGCTGCAGGCGGAAAGCCGAAAAATCCGCGGGGTTGAACAGAGCCATGGAACACCTGACCAGGAACCGCAAGGAGCGCAGGCCGCATGCAGGCAACGGAACAGCCGGCGCGCTTCGCCCCACGGACAGGGTGCACGGGGAACAGATGCAGCGCTCCTAATGTGGTTCTTCGGCGCAATCGGCCATGAGCACAGGCGAGCAGCCCAGCAGCCCCGCGTGGCAGAGCCATGCCATCGCGCCAGCGATGGTGCTGCGAGGTGATGGAGCCTGGCAACAGGCCCTGCCTCCCATTGCAGCGTTGACGCAGCGACCGCTGCTGCTGGGACGCAGCAGCGCCACGCGCCCACTGCGTGATCAACTGAAGCGAGATCTGCACAGATGCGGTCTGGAGCCCGTCGAGGGCGAACTGCTCCACGACTGCTGCGAGACCGATCTGCAACGGCTGGCGCAGCAGCTGCGACAGAGGGCCTGCGATGCCGTAGTCGCTGCCGGCGGCGGCAAAGTGATGGATGCCGGCAAGCTACTGGCCGATCGCCTGGGCCTGCGCTGCATCACGGTGCCCACCAGCGCCGCCACCTGCGCCGGCTGGACGGCACTGGCCAACATCTACTCACCGGAGGGCGCCTTTCAAGGTGATGTGACGCTGACCCGCTGCCCTGATCTGCTGGTCTTCGACCACGCCCTGGTACGCCAGGCGCCAGGGCGGACCCTGGCCAGCGGCATCGCTGATGCCATGGCCAAGTGGTACGAAGCCTCAGTGAGCAGCGGTGCCAGCAGCGACGGGCTGGTGCAGCAGGCTGTGCAACAGGCACGCGTGCTCCGCGATCAGCTGCTGCTGGAAGGCGCCGACGCCTTATCGAGCCCCGGCAGCCAGGCCTGGGTCCGCGTAGCGGAAGCCTCAGCCCTAACCGCCGGCCTGATCGGCGGCATCGGCGGCGCCCGCTGCCGCACCGTGGCTGCTCACGCCGTGCACAACGGCCTGACCCAGCTGCAGGCCTGCCATGGCGCCCTGCATGGTGAGAAGGTCGGCTACGGCATCCTCGTGCAGCTGCGCCTGGAAGAAGTCGTGGGCGCCAACCGTCTGGCCGCCCAGGCCCGACGCCAGCTGCTGCCCTTCTTCGAGCAGCTGCAGCTGCCCGTGAACCTGGCGGATCTGGGCTTGGCGGAGGCCAGCCTGCGTGAGCTGGAGACCATATGCGACTTCGCCTGCCGTCCAGGTTCTGACCTGCACCACCTGCCCTTCGCCGTGACACCACCCGACCTGCTGGCGGCCCTGGTGAGCACGACAGCGGCGAGCGAAATCAGCAGCAGCACAACCCTTCAGGCCTGATTGTGATGCAAAACAGGCAAGAAGCCGAGCCACGGCAGCTGCTGGAGCGGGCTGCTCGCCACCTGTTGGATCCCCAGGGGCGCGCCCTGGCGACCGCAGTGCAGTGGTGGACACTGCCCGGGTGGTCTGGGGCATGGCCGGTGGCGGTGCTCGGGGAGGGGCCGCCGCTGCTGCTGCTGCATGGCTTCGACAGCTCCCATCTGGAATACCGACGGCTGGCACCGCTGCTGGCAACGCGCCATCGGCTGGTGATTCCGGACCTGTTCGGCTTCGGCTTCTCTCCGCGACCGCAGAGCAGCGACTACAGCCCCCGTACCGTGCTGGCCCACCTGGAAGCCCTTCTGGCGGAGCTGCAGCGCCGCAGCGGCGCCGCACGCTTCGGGCTGATCGGTGCCTCGATGGGGGGGTCGGTGGCCGTTGAACTGGCCCGGCGGCAGCCGGATGTGATTGAGCGGCTCCTGCTGCTGGCGCCAGCGGGACTCACCGGCCGGCCGATGCCGGTGCCACCCCTGCTCGATCAGCTCGGCGCCCGCTTCCTGGCACTGCCGGGTGTACGCCGCGGCCTCTGCCGCGCAGCCTTCGCCGATCCCGACCGCGACGTCGGCCCGGCCGAACTGGAGATCGCCTCCCTGCACCTGCAATGCCCCCGCTGGGCTGAAGCCCTGGCGGCCTTCGCCCGCAGCGGCGGCTTCGCCGGCTGCGGCAATCCGCTGCCCCAGCAACCGATCCAGGTGCTGTGGGGTCGCCAGGATCGCATCCTCCGCCCCCCCCAGAAACGAGCCGCCCAGGCTCTGTTAGGAGAGCGCATCCAGGAGCTGGATGGCTGCGGCCACCTGCCCCACATCGACCAACCGGCCATCGTGGCCAAGATCTGGCATGGCTGACGACAAGGACGGCAAACGATCAAGCCCGGTGCTGCAGCTCCTGGCCAGCGGGCTGCAGTTCTGGATCCGGCAGCAGTGCCAGGCGGTGGACAGCCTGGAGATCCAGCTGCATGGCTCCACACTCGGGCTGCTGCGCGGCCGCCTCGAGGGCGTCAGCCTGGTGGCACGACGGGTGGTGTTCAACAACCTGGAGATCGAGCTGGTGGAGTTGCGCAGCGACGCCATTCAGGTTCAGATCGGCGGCCTGCTGCGCGGCCAGCCGCTGCAACTGGACCATGCTTTCCAGGTGAATGGCTTCGTGGCGCTCTCAGGCCCAGGCCTGAGCCGCTCCTTCTGCACACCCCAATGGCGCGGCCTTGGTGATGAACTGGCCGACGGGCTGCTCGGACTCTCGCCGCTGCAGGACCTGCGCATCGAGCGCGATCGGCTGCTGCTCTGGGCGGAAGGAGTGCACTGCGAAACGCGACCGCAGGCCACAGATGGTGCCCTGGCGCTGGTGAACGTTGAAACCGGTCTGCGCGTCGCCCTGCCGGCTGATCCCAACATCAGGATCGAGGCAGCCAACCTCGAAGGTGGTCTGCTGCAACTGCACGGCAATGCCAGGGTCTCCCCTTAGGCGCGGAGCACCTGCAGGACTGGCTCCTCAACTGATCAGCGGCAGCAGCAGAGTGACGACGGTGAAGAACACGGCCGGAGTGAACAGGTAGCTGTCGATGCGATCGAGGATGCCGCCGTGGCCGGGCAGCAGATCACCTGAATCCTTGACACCCGCATCACGCTTCATCATCGACTCGGTGAGATCGCCGACCAGAGCGAACACCGCCACCACCACCCCAAGCAGCCCGCCTGCAGCCCAGCCCCAGTTCCAGCCGAGCAGCTCACCAAAGCCGGCACCAAGCAACAGAGCACAGGCCATGCCACCCAACGCTCCTTCCACGGTCTTACCTGGCGAGATCGGTGACAGCGGATGACGCCCCCAGCGCCGGCCGATCACATAGGAGCCGATATCAGTGGCAACGATGAGCAGGCAGGCCATCAGCATCAGCACCATGCCGCTGCTGACGGGCGGCCAGCCGGCCGGCCAGCCGGCAAGACGAGGAGCCAGGGCAGCTTCGGTGAGATCGCGCAGACGGATCCAGTAGCTCGGCAGAAATCCGAGATAAAAGAGCGCAAAGATCGACGCGGCGATGTCGGCGATGCTGCCGGTGAGCGGCTGCAGCAGCAGCCAACCACAAATCACAGCGCCGGAGAGGGGCAGCACAGCCCCGGCAAGATCAGCAGCGAACTCAAGACCGGCGGCATTGCCCCCGTGGGCCCACTGCGTGGTGAGCAGCAGCAGTTGCACCAACACCAGGGTTGTTTTGGTGGCGGGCCGGATCCCCTTCGACTGGGCCAGGCGGAAATACTCGAGCAGACCCAGATGCACCATCAGCCCCAGGGCGACGGTGAACCACCATCCGCCCAGACCCACCACCAGCAGGCCAAAGCCTCCGGCGGCATAGCCACTGAGCAACCGCTGCGGCGAGGTGCGCGAACGGGAAGCGGGTGGGGGCGTCGCCGGCAGGTGGGTCACTCAGGGTCGCTCGGCGGCAATGAGGAACAGCGGCTCGGCCGCGGCCAGGCGGGCCTGGCTGCCGCGACGCTGCATGCGGTGCACCGTGGCCTGTACCACCTGCAGATCGCGGGCCTCACGCTGGCCGAGACTCTCCGTGGCATCAACGAGGCCCTCCAGGCTGGCGGTGCTGATCACCAACCGACCGCCGGGCACAAGAGCCGCCCAAACCTGTTCGAGCACCTCAGGCAGGGGCCGCCCCACCTCCAGCAGAACGCGATCAGGCCGTGCCGGAAGCTGCACCAGGCCAGAGGGGGCAGCACCGGCATGGATGTGCAGATTGGCAATGCCAAAGCGACGGCGGTTGTGCTCCAGCAACTCGATCGCATCCGGATCCCGCTCCAGGGTGTGCACTGCCCCACTCGGCATCAGCCGGGCGATCTCCAGGGCGAGAGCGCCGGTGCCGCCGCCCACATCCCAGACCAGCGAGTCGGGCCGGGGCCGCAGATGGGCCAGCAGCATGACCCGCTGCTCCATCGGCGTGGGGCTGAAGCCGGGTGCATCGGCAAAGACGGCATCGGGCAGACCCGGCGTCACGAAGTCCCAGCGGAAGGGGCCTTGACCGGCCGCGCCCATCGCCCTGCTCATGCCGCCACAACCCTCACCGTATCAGCGATCTGCCCCGGCCACAGCCGCTGCTGCTGCTGAAGCCACGCAGCGCGGCCAGCATCGATGCGCTCCCCGGGGATCAGCAACGGGATGCCGGGGGGATAGGGGCACAACGGCTCAGCGGCGATTCGGCCGGCGGCCTGCGCCAGCGGCACCGACTCGGCCGGCGCGCGCCAGGCCTGCCCCAGCGGCAGCTCCGGCTCTGCCAGGGACGGCAGGGGCGGCGCACTGAAGGGCGGCAGGGACGAACCGCCCAGCTGACGGCGCAGCCGCTGCAGCAGCGGCAGCAAGCGCCAGGCCAGCGCCGACGGCGGCCGCAACCCCAGGCAGAACGTGAGCGTGCCCGGCTCCGGCAGCTCGGCGATCACACCGCGCCGCATCAGCCAAGCATCCGCCTCCAACCCATTGATGCCGATGGCGGCCGTGTGCAGCACCAGCCGCAGGGGGTCGTGGTTGGCCAGCAGGGACAGCCCGCAGGCCTGCAGCCGCTCACGCAGCCGCAGGCCGCGATCGAGGGCACGGGCAAGACGGTGGCGACCGGCACGACTGTGCAGATCAAGCAGAGCCGCCTCGCTGGCGGCCAGCAGCAGGGCGCTTGGGCTGGAGGTCTGCAACCAGAGCAGGCCTCGCTCCACCGCCGCATCCGGCACACGCGCCGTCGGCGCCTGCAGCAGCACAGCGCTCTGGGCGAGGCCACCGGCGGCCTTCTGCAGCGACTGCACCACCAGATCAGCGCCGCAGGCCAGACCGGCGGGGGGCAGGCGGGGATCCAGCCCGAGATGGGCACCATGGGCCTCATCCAGCAGCACCGGCAGGCCGCGGTGATGGACGGCGGCGATCAGGCCCGTCAGATCGCCCGTCAACCCCTGGTAGCTGGGGGAGACCAGCACCACCGCCGCCAGCGGTCCGGCCGCCAGGGCATGATCCAGGCGGACGGCCAGGTGGGCCGGATCGGGCGGCAGCCAGAGACCCGTGGCCGGATCGAACGGCAGGTCGTAGAGCACAGGCTTCAGCTGCGCCAGCAGGCAACCGTGCAACAGGGAGCGATGCAGGTTGCGGGGCAGCAACACGCGCTCACCGGGGGCTGCCAGGGCCAGCAGGGCCGCCTGCAGCAGACCGCTGGCACCATTGACGCCAAACCAGCAGCGACGGGCGCCCACCAAGGTGGCGGCGGCCTGCTGGGCCTCGGCCACAGCCCCTTCCGGCTCCAGCGGCCCGCCGATGGCGGGCAGCTCCGGCAGATCCCAGCGCCCCGGCGGCTGACGCAGCAGGCGGCGCAGAGCCGGTGCCAGGGCCCGGCCGCGGCCGTGGGCCGGCAGATGCAGAGCCAGAGGTTGGGGATGAGGCAGCCACCCCGAGGCATCGGGCCGGGCCAGGCGCTCCAGCAGAGCCATGGCGCTCCGATCGGTCTTTCTAGAGTCTGATGCGCTGCTCTCCTGCCTTGGCCACGCCGGACATCCGCTACGACCCCGGCGCCGACCTGCGCTGGTTGCTGCTGCGCCCCTGGCTCCTGCTGAGCCGGTTGGTGGTGGTGCTCTGGCAGCTGCTCAGCCTGGCGCTGGTGCTGGTGGTGCAGGGCAACAGCCGCGACCCGAAGGTGCAGCAGCGCCTGGGCCAGCGCATCTTCACCACCCTCACCAATCTGGGCCCCTGCGTCATCAAGGTGGGCCAGGCCCTCTCCACTCGGCCCGACCTGGTGCGGCGCGACTGGCTGGATCAGCTGACCCAGCTGCAGGACAACCTGCCCGCCTTCCCCCACGCCATCGCCCTGCGCACGATCGAGGAGGAACTCGGCGCGCCGGTGGGCCAGCTGTTCGAGGAGTTCCCGGACTATCCGGTGGCGGCCGCCAGCCTCGGCCAGGTGTACAAGGCGCGGCCCGTAGGCGGCGGCTGGGTGGCGGTGAAGGTGCAGCGCCCCAACCTGGAGCGCACCCTGCGGCGCGACCTGGTGCTGATCCGCCTGCTGGGGGTGAGCGCCGCACCGCTGCTGCCCCTGAACCTGGGCTTCGGCCTGGGCGAGATCATCGACGAGTTCGGCCGCTCG
>JBEBCC010000046.1:0-30252 GCA_041158125.1 Cyanobacteriota bacterium | reverse complement strand
GCGCTGACAGCCCCCCACACAGTCGTGATACCGGCTGTGGGCAGCGTGACCAGTCCACTGCCACTGAACTGGGCATCGGTGAGAGTGAGCGCAGAAACCGAGGGAAACTCGACAGACGTTGAGATGTCGATTTCACCCCCAAATACCACCGATCCACCGGACGCGTTGATGAAAATCCTTGGATCCGGCGCCAGTTCTCCAGTGATCCGCAGGCCAGAGGTTGAGACCGCCGTGCTCTTGAGAGACAAACCTCCCGTTTCCTCAAAGCCGGCTTCACCGATGAGGGAGATGCTCTGATCCTCGTCGGCAATTTCGCTGATGATTGTCGTATCGAAGAGATTCAATCCTGGCGCCCCAGCAAGATTGGCAATGGCGCTTCCACCAGTACCATCCAAAACGATGGAGCCACTAACGCTGCGGATATCGCTGCCAGTATCAGAAATACCATCAGCGGAAGCAAATTCCGAAGCCTCCGCGAAACCCCCACCCCCCACCAGGTTGATAGCTCCACCGATGGACAGGCTGGTTACGGGGAAGAAGAGCTGGACCCCAACCGCTTCAGCCCGTGCAGCACTGGCAACCCCGCCTGTACCGCTGACATCCAGCGCACCCAAGGCATTGGTGACAACACCTCCGGCAAACTCAATCCCAGAGGCTTTGGAAAAGCCTGACACACCACTGGAAACAGCACTTCCTCCAACACCATTCAGCACGATCTGGCCAACATTGCTGCCCACCGAACCATCCTCGACATAAACACCTTCGGCAGTGGCGGAACGTCCAGATTGTGCCGTGCCACCCCGGCCGTCAAGATTGATGTCAACTTCCGAAAACAGGCTGGTCTCTATTAGTTGTATTCCATCAGCGTCCGCATAAGCGTCAACTCCTGCCGCACTGGCTTCTCCCCCCCGTCCGTCAAACTCAATCGCACCAGTTGCAGTTGAAACAACGCCTTGGAAGTTTTCTATGCCAACGGCCTGGGCTTCTCCACTTGCGGCAGTGGAGAAAGCGTTGCCACCAGCGCCATCAAGCACCAATGAACCAGTGATGCTGCTGACCTCGCTATCAGATAATTGTATGCCCTTGGCATATGCCTCATTCAGAGATTCGGCGGATTCGCCGCCTCGGCCGATGAGGCTGATTCCACCCGTTTCGGTGGAAATCGTGCTGGAGCCAAAAATGGCGATGCCTTTGGCATCGGCATTCGCGGATCCATTGCCGGTGCCGCCCAGGCCATTGAGTGCGATGGAGCCATTGGTGCTGCGGAGGATGCCGCCGGAGATTTCAATGCCACTGGCTTCGACAAAACCATCAGCACCCTCGGCAATGGCGCTCCCTCCCTGCCCCTCGAGAATGATCTTGCCACGGCCACTGCTGACCTCACTGGCATCGAGATCAATGCCATCGGCAGTAGCGAAATCGGCAGCTTGTGCGCTATCACCCCCGATGCCGAACAGGCTGATATTACCGTCGTCCGTGAACACCAGGCTGCCGCCGAAGATGTCAATCCCTTCCGTGATGGAGGCCACTCCCCCGCCCTTACCACGGAGATCGATGGCGCCGCTGCCGGAGGAGATGATCGATTTGTTGATCTTCAGTCCGCTGCCGGGCAGGAGTGCACTCCGAATGCCGCTCAGCTCGATTGGGCCGGAGCTGCTGGAGATAGTTGCCTGCTGAATCTCCACGCCACCATCGGCAGCGGTGAGCGCGATCCTGCCGGTCGTTGTGTTGAGCGTGGCGCCCGGATTCAGGCGGATGCCGCCATCGCCACTGATCTCGATCGAGCCGGCCGTGATGCTCTGGAGATCGATCAGGCCTGGCGCGCCTCCATCGCCAGCGAAAGCCTGGATGGTGACGGCACCGGTGCCGACATTGATGGCGCTGCCCATCAGCATCTGCACGCCGCCATTGCCTTCCTCGCGGAAGTCGGCGAGGGCCGCCGGGTCGTTGGCAGACAGCGAGAGATTTCCGTTGGCCGTGTTGATCGAGGAATTGAGAAAAATGGAACGACCGGCCTGCAGGGTGAGGGAGCCGGGTGTGGCGGCTTCCGTGGAAAAACTGATGGGGGATTCGGCAGCCAGGGTGATGTCGTTGTTGGCCTGCAGGATCACATCGGTGCCCGCCGAGGCAAAGGCTGCGATCTGGGCCGGCGTGATCAAGAGCCCGGTTGCAGGTGAGGTGGAGAAAGCAAGGGTTCCGCTGAAAGCAGACGGAGAAGCGCTGACAATTTCTAGCTTTCCAGCACCATTCTGTTCGCTTGGGCTGTTGATCAGGAAGCGATCTCCTGCCAGTTTAGTGACACCCGAGACCCAGCCATCACCATCGGAGATGAACCCGTAGTAAACATAGGGACCGCTGCCAACCAGCGAGTTGGCGCTGCTCACCTCGCCGCTCACACCACTGCTGCCGCTCCCCCAGGTCACCGCTCCTCGGTTCCCGTTCCAGCCGGAGCTGCTGATCACATAGTGACCGTTTGACAGCGCCGTGATGCCGCCACCACCGACGTAGTCATAGAGGTTGCTGCCAACCAGCGAGTTGGCACTGCTCACCTCGCCGCTCACACCACTGCTACCGCTACCCCAGGTCACCGCTCCTCTGTCCTGGTTCCAGTCGAGGCTGCGAACCACATAGTTGCCGTTCGACAGCGCCGTGATACCGCCATAACCGACGTAGTCATATGGATTGCTACCAACGAGCGAGTTGGCGCTGCTCACCTCCCCGCTCACACCACTGCTGCCGCTACCCCAGGTCACCGCGCCGCGGTACTGGTTCCAGTCGGAGCTGCTGATCACATAGTTGCCGTTCGACAGCGCCGTGATGCCGTAACTACCGACGCGATCACCGGACGTGCTGCCAACCAGCGAGTTGGCGCTGCTCACCTCCCCGCTCACACCACTGCTGCCGCTCCCCCAGGTCACCGCTCCTCGGTTCTGGTTCCAGTTGACGCTGCGGATCACATAGTTGCCGTTGGACAGTGCCGTGATGCCGTTATTACCGACGTAGTCATATGGATTGCTACCAACGAGCGAGTTGGCGCTGCTCACCTCCCCGCTCACACCACTGCTGCCGCTCCCCAAGGTCACCGCGCCTCTGTTCTGGTTCCAGTTGACGCTGCTGACCAGATAGTTGCCATTGGTCAGTGCCGTGACACCGTTACTCCCGACACGATCGCCGGCCTGGTTGCCGGTCAGCGCAGAAACCAGACCACCCGTATTGCCATCAAACAGATACACACCACCGGAATTCGCGCCAAAACCATCGCTATCGGGATCCGTCGCCACGATGTTGCCGCCCGTCAGCACCACCACATCCTTCGCAAAACCATTCCCCTCTCCCCCGAACGGGCTCTCCAGCGGAATCACGTCGTACACGAGCTGGCCCGCCGTGTTCGCCGCCGCATCAATCCGAATGTTCTTCGGATCCAGCAGCAGGCTGCCTGCCGTGCCCTGGGGCGCACGGGCATCAGCCTGGCCGCCGTATACCAATTGCTCCTTGCCCGACACCTCAATCGCACCGCCATTACCGCCACCGGCTCCACCACGGGCGCTGGCATTGCCCAGGTAGGTGGTGCTCCCCTCCGCCCACACCACCACCTGGCCGCCATCGCCCCGGCCGGTGGCGTCAGCCTTGAGCGTGCTGCTGCCGTTCACGCTGGTGCTAGTGGCGTTGCTGCCGCCCAGGCTCAGCGGCCTGCCCTGGTAGCCGCCGCCCACACGCACCGCACCGCCGCCTGCTGCACCGGAGGCCTGCAGCTGAGCTGCCGCCAGCGTGACCTTCGGTGCCGTGACCTCGATCGTGCCGCCGCTGCCGCTCGCACCCTCTCCATTGGCGCGCATCGTGGCCGAGCTGAACAGCCGCTCGCCGGCCTGCACGCTGATGGTTCCTCCCGGGCCGCCAGCGCCGGCGCTGCTCACATCCAGCACCGCTGAGCTGGTCTGCACCACGGCCTCACCCGCCTGCACCGTGATCGAACCCGCTCCTGCGCTGGCCCGGATCAGCGCGCTGTTCAGCACCGTGCCAGCTGCGCTGATCGCCACTGACGCACCCGCCACCGGGGCCGCTTGCAGCACCGACTGACCCTGGATCGCCACCGAGCCAGCGCGGGACTCCATCCCCACCGCCTGCAGCAGCACATTGCCGCCCTGGGCATCGAGGAGCAGCTCCTTGTCCACGGTGAGCAGCCCACCCACCAGGGTCAGATCGCCGTTCTTCTGCAGTCCCAGGGCCGTGAGCGCGGCAGGGTGGTTCACCGCGCCGGCCAGGCCCTGAACCGGCGTGCCGGTGAGCAGGGCCGCCTGGCCCGCCGTGGTGCCCGCCGCATCGAACATGCCGCCCCCCACCTTCCAGCCGGTGGCGGTGCTGAGGTTGAGCTGCTGCACGTTGGCGAAGCCACCGGCGCCGCTCACGCTGATGCCACCGGGGGAGAGCCACAGCAGGTTAGTGGGCCCGGAGAAGTGCAGGGATTTGTCGATGAAGGTGCCGGCGGGGTGGAGCACCGCCATGAACACATTGGGGATGCCGCCGGTGTTCACATTCACACCGGTGATCGCGCCGCGCGTGTCGAAGGCGGAGAAGCGATGGAAGAGGTTGCTGCCCGCCGCGGTGCCGCCGCTCACCTGGCAGAGCCCGGCGCCGCAGCTGCCGCCCACCACGCCGTTCACCGTCGTGCCCAGGCCCAGAGCTCCAGAAGCGCCACTCACCTCACCGGCAAGGGTGGAGCCGGAGCCCAGCAGCGGCACTCCGACCAGAATCAGTGCCCAAAGGCCGAACGTGCTTGGGTCGGACTTGGCCATGGTCATCCTGGCCTTTCAGCGCTTCAGCCTAAATCAAGGAGGGCCCTGGACAACAAGCCCAAATGGGGAGCCCGCACTCTCTTTTTGTCCGGAATGAACATTTTTGGCGCCTTCCGGTCGTTAGCCTGGCAGACATAGCCTCTATTGACAGAATGCAACCGATTCCTTTACGGCGGCGCTCGCCTTAATGGGCACAGTTCTCCTCCAAGCATATCCGGGTAGACCCTTAATTCGGCGAGGCGGTTGTGGAGCTACCACGTCGCTGCCCAACGGCAACATCCCGAAGTGCCCGGAGTTGACTGGTAGGACTGGGGCATCTCCAGATCTCGTTCCCGCTTCTGATTTTTTAACCACCGGCACACGGGCTTCGCCTTCGTGGAAGTAGAGCTTGTTGCCGCGCTGTTGGTGGCATCATCATTCGTGCCGCGCTTCGACGCCATGGCGTCGGAGCACGGATGGTGATAACCGCCGATTCGCGATAATTTTTCAACACGGACCCTCTCCCTCCGGAGCTTCTGCCGGATCCCCCAATCTTCATGCTGTCCCTATTGGCTCAGCTGGTTGCACCGCCGACCCAGGGGGGGCCAGTCCGCCTGCCAGGCCCCGAGGCCGGTGAGCAACGACTGACCCCTGAGCGCCACGCCCCGAGTATCGAGGTGCAACCCGGGGACGTTCCAACAGGCACCACACCGGCACCATCGCCCCAGCCCCAATCCGAGGTCACGCCCACGAGCCAGCCCGCACCTGACGTGCGTGGCCTCAGCCCCTACAACGGCCGTGAACTGACAGACATTTTCCAGAGCTGTCTATCGATCAGCGATCCCGGCGAGCGCCTCAAGGCCTGTGCCGCCAGCCTCACCGCCCGCCTGGTGAGTGACGGCTACCTGAACAGCCGCGTCTACACCGTGGGGGTTCCAGCCCCCGGCTACCTGGATGTGGTGCTGGGCCGCATCGTTGAGCTGCGCGTGAACGCGAAAGATCCCTGGCTGCGGCGCCGGGTGACCCGACTGCTGCGCCCGCTTCAGGGGTCCGTGCTCAACCTGGCCGAGCTGGAACGGCAATTGCGGCTGCTGCAGCGCCAGGGTGCGATCGGCAAGCTGCGCACCAACCTGTCGCGACTGGGCAGTGACCCCACCCAGGCGGTGCTCACGGTGAACGCCGAGCTGGGACGTCAGCCCCTGCAGGGTGACATCTCGCTCCGCAACGACGGCTCCAGCAACACCGGCGATGGCCGGGCGGTGGCCACCCTGGTGAAGGGAGGCATCGCCAGCCCGGGCGACCTGTTGCTGCTCTACGGCGAGCTGAACGTCGCCGACTCGTTCAATCCCGATCTCGGGGCCCTGATCAGCTCGATCAGCTACACCTACCCCCTGGCTGATCAGCTCAACCTCACCGGCTCCTTCGGCTACAGCCGCCGAAACCTGGTGGAGCTCGCGCCGCCCGCCGACCAGATCAGCAACCGTCAGTTTCAGGGCCTGGCCCAGCTGGAGTGGGTGTTCAAGGAAAGCCTCACCCAGCGCTGGGGAGCCTTCGCCGGGCTGAGCCTTAACCGCAGTGACAACTACCTCTCCGGCAGCAGCTTCAGCAGCCTCTTTCCAGGCATCCAGGAGGTGAATGCCTCCCCCCAGATCGGCTACCTGCGGATTGGCCTGAGCGGCAGCGGTCTCGCCGCCAGGGTGGGCTGGAGCGGCAATGTCTACGCCCTCCAGGGGATCGGTGCCCTCACCCCGGCCAATCAGATCAGTGAACTGGGCCAGGCGGGCATCGTGCCCGGCCAGGCCACGGCCCTGGGCGGCCTGGTTTCAGCGGCCTGGGGCTTTGCCCCCAGCTGGCAACTCAACCTGCGGGCCGGCGGCCAGGTGGCCTTCAACCCCCTCAGCCCCACCATGCAGTTCACCCTCGGCTCCGACGTGGGCCTGCGGGGCCTGCCGGGTCAGCTGATCAGTGGCGATAACGGCTGGATCGGCACCGGTGAGGTGGTGTGGACGTTCTGGCAGAAAAAGGCCCAGGCGCTGCAGCTCGTGCCCTTCATCGGCTACGGCAGCGTCAACAGCAGCTCACCTTTGGTGAGCTTCAGCGACACCGTGGGCTCGGGCGGCGTGCTGGCTCGCTGGCTGGCTGGTGAGCGCTGGAGCCTGGAAGCAGGCTGGGTGAATCAGTTCGAGACCAACAACAACCTCGGACCCTGGCTCAACTGGGCCCTGGCCGATGGCTTTTACGGCAAAGTTCAGTACCGCTTCTGAGGGCAGCCGTGGTCCCCGCCAGGAAGCTTCTGCAGCGATGCAGTCAGGCCCTCCGCCTGGCCGCTCCCTACGGAGTCGCGGGGCTCCTGCTGCTCGGCCTCCGCTACAGCGGCATCGCTGAAACCCTCAACCTGCTCCTCTACGACCTGGTGACAGACCTGCGGCCTGCCCCCTCGGGCGCCGCCACACCGATCACCCTGATCGGAATCAGCGAACAGGACATCGGGCTCTACGGCTGGCCGATCGACGACCGGCTGCTCTGCGATGGGATCCGGCAGCTGAGTGAGGAGGGGGCCCGCGCCATTGGACTGGACCTCTACCGCGACAAGGGGGTGGGGCCGCGGCAGGAGTGCCTGCTGGAGCAGGCCCGCCGCAATCCCCGGCTGGTGTCGATCTTCAACGCGGCCGAATCGATCGGAGCCATCCCTGGCACCCCGCCCGGGCGGCAGGCCTTCAACGACCTGGTACAGGATCCCGACGGGGTGATGCGTCGCAATCTGGTGCATGTGGCCGGCCAGGACGCGGCCACCGTGTCGCTGCAGCTCCGGCTAGTGGAGGTGTTCCGCGGCGACACCGAGCTGCGGAACCGGCTGGAGTCAGGCGCTGACGGCGGCACCTGGCTGGAGTCGGCCTCCGGCGGCTACCTCGACCTTGATGCCGCCGGCTACCAACAGATGCTGCACTACCACCAGCCGGGCAGCTTTTCCAGCTGGACCCTCAACCAACTGCTGCGCCGCCAGGTGCCGCCACGTTTCATCCAGGGCCGGATCGTGATCATCGGCAGCACCGCACCGTCGCTGCGCGACCTGTTCCTGGTGCCCCGCAGCCGCTTCACCCTGGACGGGGAGAGCCCGATGCAGCTCAGCGGCATGGAGATCCATGGCAACCAGGCCGCAAACCTGCTGGCGATGGCCGAGGGCCGGGCCCATCCGCTGCTGGCGCTGCCGGGCTGGACCGGCACCCTGCTGTTGCTGCTGGGGGTGGGCATGGGCGTGACCCTCGGCGAGTGCTTCGCCAGCCTCCGCCGCAGTGTGCTGCTGGTGGGTTTCCTGGCGGTGCTGGCCCTGGCGGCGGCGGTGGCCCTGCTGTGGCAGGGGGTATGGGTGCAGACCTCCCTGCCGCTGGCCGGGCTGGGACTGATGGCCGGGGCCGCCTGGCTGCGCCGTGGCGCCGCAAGCCAGCAGCAGCGCCAGCAGATCCAGCAACTGCTCGGCCAGACCACCTCGCCGGCGGTGGCCCAGCAGCTGTGGGAGCAGCGCGATGTCCTGCTCAGCGATGGACGCTTCGAGGGCCGCGTGCTGCCGGTGACGGTCGTATTTTCCGACACGTGCAATTTCACCACCGTGTCGGAAACCCTGAGCCCGGCCAATCTGCTCGCCTGGCTCAACCGCGGCATGGCACTGTGTGTGCCTGCCATCGCCCAGCGGGGCGGCATGGTGAACAAGTTCACGGGCGACGGTTTCCTGGCCGTGTTCGGCGCGCCGCTGGGCAAGGGGGAGCAGGTAGATGCCTGGGATGCGATCGAGGCCTGCCTGGCGATCCAGCAGGGCCTGGAGCAGCTCAACCAGGTGCTCGCCGCCGAAGGAGCACCGGCCATGCACGTCCGCATCGGCGTGCACTCCGGCGACGTGCTGGCCGGCTCGATGGGCAGCAGCGAGCGGCTGGAATATGCCGTGATGGGCGACACGGTGAACTGTGCCTCCCGGCTGGAGAGCCACGAGAAAACCCGGCAGAACAACATCTGCCGGGTACTTGTGTCATCCGCCACCCGCGACCTGCTGACGCCGGAGCAACGGCAACAGCTGGAATGGGACCACTGGGGCAGCCTTCAGGTGAAGGGGCGCCAGCAGCCCCTCGACGTGTGGGAGCTCAGAGGCAACGCACCGGCAGCCACTCCGGCCACTCCGCTCCCATGACGTCCTCGAGCCCGAAGCTCCTGGCCAGTTCCGCCCGCGATACCTGGGAGCCGCACAGCGCCTTGAGCCGCTGCAGATCCGCCTGAATCGAGCGGTCGGCGGGGGTCACGTCACTGACCAGCAGGCTCAGGGCCGGCGGTGACACCGAATCCACGAAGCTGAGCGGATCATTGGAGAGCGGTGCGGGGTCGCCGCAGCGGTAGGACGACTCCCACACCTCCGCACCCTTGAAGGCAGGGAGTTTCAGCAGGGTCACCCCCACGCTTGAGGACGGCAGGTTGCGCTCCACGGGAGAGCCATCGGCAGTGCCGCCAGGGCTATGGCGGCGGAACAGAAGTTGCAACGGCCGGGGATTGTCAGTGGGTCCTTCCAGCACCGCCACCGTGAAGGCCGGGCCAGGGGCGAACACGCTGTCGCTGGGCACCAGATGGGCCAGCACCCTCGCAGCGCACTCGCCCCGGGTTCCCCCACCGATGCGGCGGCCTGGAAAGCTGTTGCGCAGGTTCGGCTGGGCAACCGCCGCCATGGCATCAGCCAGCAGTGCCAAGGCCGCGAGAGCGGCGAGACCCAGGCCATGGACTCCGGAAAAGCGGCAACAAAAAGTGCCTGACAATCCTGGGCGGAACGGGGAGGGAGCCATCGCGAAAGGAACTAGAAGGCGACCTCATTGCTACCACCAACTCCCTGATTTGGCGCCAGGACAGTAAGTCAAAGATGGATGCGACTGAATCTCTGCTCAGCCCTAGATCCTGGCGGCCAAGGCCGTCGCCACCAGGGTCCATACCAGCTTGCAGCTGAGATGCAAGGCCTGATCGCCAGGCAGACCGTAGAAACCCTGACACTTGCCGAAATCGATCAGGCTGTGCACCGCCCATTCGGCCAAACCCAGCAGTGGGATGCCTGTGATGGCCCCCACAAGGAAGCCGTGGATTCCGGCATGGGCCCCGAGCCACCAATGCCAGGGCAGAGTTACATCATGGCCGGGACACTTCTCCACCGCCATGCGGTCGCTCTGCAAGCCAAAGTCACCCACCCAGTGACCCATCACCAGCATGAGGAAGAGGTTCAGCCCGATCAGGGGTTCGTCGGGAGGGGCTACGAGCATAATGAGGGGCCGGCGATGGCCCGGAGTGACTCCTCAGGATTGCGCCGGATTGCGCCGGCTGGAGCCATTAGTAAATTTTACTCACCAGCCCACAGGACAGAACGCGATTCAACCCGGTGGCACCTTCAGCCGACACGGCATCCGCAGCCGCCGCGCACAGCATCACCGGCGCCAGCATTCCCTGCAACAACGCAGGAACGGTGGAGCGGTGGGCCATGGCAGAAACACTAGGCAGCTCAAAGATGCTGCATCTGGATGAGCTGCTGGCTGGTGAAGGCCAACTTCTGCCCCAGCTCGCCGCTCAGCGCCAGCAGCAGCGCGGCCGCGACCCGGGGATCGTCCCGTACCAGCTGATCCAAGGCCTGCCGCGTGAGCACCAAGCAGCGGCTGTCCACATCAGCCTGAATGTGAGCAGAGCGCACCTGGCCTGAGAGGAAGGCAATCTCGCCGAAGCAGATGCCGGGGCCGAAGGTGGCCAGGCGCGACTGAAGGGTGCGGCGCTGGCTGTCCTGGAGCTCGGTGGAGGTGGTGAACCGCCCGGAGAGCACCAGGAACAGCTCGTCTCCCGCCTCCCCAGCAGCGATCACCTGCTCCCCGGCGGCGAAGGAACGCGGCTCCATGCAGGCCACGATCTGGCGCCGGTACTCCGGCTCCACCATGCCGAGGAACCCCAGCTCGGCATTGTCATCGAGGTTGAGCGGCGGCTCAACCCCCGTGCCGTACCGATCGGTGAGGTAGAGGTCTTCGGCTCGCTCGATCGCCTGGTCGAGGTCCTGGCAGAGGATCGACTCCAGCGAACCGCCCATGGCCACCAGCAGCGGCTGGATCTCCAGGTGGGCGCTGTTGGAGAGCAGCAGGGCCAGGCCCTGCTCCCGGAAGCCGACCAGCTGGCTAGCCAGCAGTGAGCCGCACTGCGGCGGCAGCTCAAGCACCCTGGACAGATCGAGGATCAGCACCCGCGACCCCACCACGCTGGTCCGCAGTTCCGCCACCAGCCGCTCCACGGCGGCGAATTCCAGAATGCCCTGGGCATGCACGATGCGAATGGCATTGGCCGACTCGAGCAGGGCCTGCCGGTCGCGGGAGGAGCGCCAGCGTCGCGACTGCCGCATCGAGCCGTCGTAGGAGCGCCGCAAGGTGGACGCGCCCTGGGGGACCTGCTGGAACAGGCTCAGCCCCAGCCGCTCGGAGAGGTCGTTGCAGACAGCGATGCCACGCACGCTGTTACCGAGGGCATCGAGAGGAGGGGAGTAGATGGCGATGCCGAGCCGCCCGGGCACCACTGCCAGGATCCCGCCACCCACACCACTCTTGGCCGGCATGCCCACGTCATGGAGCCACTGGCCGGCGAAGTCGTAGGTGCCGCAGCTGGCCATCAGTGCCAGCACCCGCATGGTGACGTCGGGACTGAGGGGCTGACGGCCGCTGAAGGGGTTGCGGCCCTGGCAGGCCAGGGTGGCGGCCATCACGGCCAGATCCCTGCAGGTGACCTGGATCGAACACTGGCGGAAATAGAGATCCAGGCCTGCTTCCGGATCGTTCTCGATGATCTCCACGTTGCGCAGCAGATGGCCGATGGCTCGGTTGCGGTGGCCGGTTTCCTTTTCAGAGCGGTACACCGCCTCATCCACCGCCAGGGGCCGGCCGGCCAGTTCGGCGAAGAAGCTGAGCAGCGTCGCCTCCGCGTCCTGCGGTTGGTGGGCCACCAGCTGGGCGGTGGTGGCGATCGCCCCCGCGTTGATCATCGGGTTGCGCGGCCGGCCGCTGCTGGAATCCAGGCTGATGGCGTTGAAGGCCTCCCCGGAAGGCTCCACCCCCACCTTGGCGGCCATCCGTTGCGCACCCAGTTGGCTGAGCGCCAGGCCGTAGGCGAAGGGCTTGGAGATCGACTGAATCGTGAACGGCTTGGTGGCATCACCCACCGCGTACAGGCGCCCATCCACGGTGGCGATCACGATGCCGAAATCAGCCGGATCGGCTTTCGCGAGCTCCGGGATATAACCGGCCGGTGCGCCATCGGTGAGCGGGGCATAGCGCTGATGCAGCTCATCCAGCAGCGCCTGGATCGCATCGGTGTGGGAGACGATCGGGGGAGGAGTGCTGGAGACAGGCACAGATCCCATGGGACGGGAGCAGCGAGTGTTGGCATTTCAAGTTGATTGAAAAGGCACGGCCGTAACAACCACGACATCCCGCCACAGGGCTTGCTCAGCCGAGAAGATGGGGCCGCCGGCCGCCTCGCCCCGATGGAGCTGCTGCAACGAATCGCCCTGAGCCTGGTTGCCGCGGCCCTCATCGGCGCCCTCAGCGCGATCTGCCGCCGTCGCACACTGCCCCTGCCTCCCTGGAGGCTTGCCCTGGTGGGGCTGATCAGCTGGCTGCTGCTGGGCAGCGGACGGTCGCTGGGGACGGTGCTGGGCCAGCCCCTGTGGCTGGCCCCCATCGACGACCTGCTGCTCGGCTTCACGGCGCTGCGGCTCACGATCTGGGCCCTGCTGGAAGTTCCGGCGGGGCTGGGCTGGTGGCGCCGAACACCGGAACTGCTGCTGCAGCTGCTGCTGCTGGGGGGCGGAGCCACCATCACGATCGTGGTGGTACGGCAGACCGCCCAGGTGGATCTGGTGGGGGTTGTGACCACCTCAGCGGTGCTCACCGCAGTGGTGGGCTTCGCGGCCCAGGGTCTGCTGAAGGATCTGATCGCAGGCCTGGAACTGCAGCTCGGCGACGACTTCCGGGTAGGGGACTGGATCGACCTGGGCGCCGGAACCCAGGGAATCGTGGAGACGGTGAGCTGGCGCGACACCAAGATCCGCACCATGGACGACACCCTGCTGGTGGTGCCGAACAGCAAAATGACCCAGGATGTACTCATCAATCGCAGCGCCTATGGCCCGGTCACGAACCGGTTCGAGCTGGGGCTCGATTCCGGCTTGCCCCCTGCCCGGGTGAGGGAGCTGCTGCTGCAGGTGCTCCGCAATCATCCCAAGGTGCTGCAACAGCCGGAACCCAGGGTGAGGCTGAGCTGCTACGGCGAGCACGGTCTGAACTACGACCTGCAGGTGTGGCAACGAGAGAGCGGCATGCGGGCCCAGGTGGACCTCCGCGACGAGCTGCTGGAGCAGATCTGGTATGCCGTGCATCGCCGCGGCTGGCGCATTCCCTACCCGGTGCGGGAGCTGGTGTCCCAGCGCAGCGAGCGAGCCGATGCCTCCTCCTCCAGAGGCTGGCCATCGCCGGGCCCGGCGATGGCCGGCAACCGCCTGTTCGCGGTGCTGAGTGCTGAGGAGCAGGCCAGGCTCTGCGCCAGCGGCAGCCTGATGCGCTTCGGACCGGGGGAGACGATCGTGCGGGAAGGGGAGAGGGGTGATTCTCTGTTCCTGTTGCTCAGCGGCCAGGTGGAGGTGTGCAAGCTGGGCGCAGATGGCAGCGAAGCGGCTGTGGCGGTCCTGCCGGCTGGTGAGGTGTTCGGCGAAATGACCCTGCTGCTCGATGCCCCCCGCAGCGCCACGGTGCGCGCCGCGACCGAAACTGACCTGCTGGAGGTGGAGCGGAGCTGTTTCAGCGAGCTGCTGCAACGCAATCCGCCACTGCTGGAGCGCCTGGCAAAGCTGGTGGAGGAACGCCAGGCTTCGCTTCATAACATCGGCAGCAGCCGCAACAGCAGCGAGGCATCGGCACTGATCGACAGCATGCGACGGCTCCTGATCGATTTCTGGCGGTGATCAGGCTGAGAGGGGCACTGGGATTGGGGGCCAGACTCAGCCCAGGGCCGCTTCCAGCTCCTGGCGGGCCTGCTCCAGGGCGCCGGCGAGGGCCGCGCCATCGCGGCCACCGGCCTGGGCCAGGTTGGGACGCCCGCCACCACCGCCGCCGCAGGCCTTGGCCACAGCGCCGATGAAGGCACCCGCCTTCGGGCCATGGGCGATCACCGCCGGGCCGAAGGCGGCCACCAGGATCACCTTGCTGAGATCGGCGGGATCAGGCAGGCCGCCCAGCACCACAGCCGCCGTATCCCCGAGCTGATCGGCCAGCCCCTGGGCGGCGCTCTGCAGGCCGGCGCCCTCGACGCCATCCAGGCGTGCCACCAGCAGCTGGAACGGAGCGCCGGCGGAGGTCGCGCCGACGGCCAGCGCCTGGCCCGCCAGGGCCGAAGCCTTGGCGACCGCCAGCTCGCTGCGCGCCGCGGCCAGGGCCTTGGCGGTGGCCTTCAGCTCCTCCTGCAGGGCCGCCACCCGGTCCACAATCTCGCCGGGCTGGGCCTTGAAGCGCTCACCGAGCTGCTTCACCACCGCGTCGCGCTCATTGAGGTAGGCCAGCACCGCCGGGCCGGCCACGGCCTCGATGCGGCGGATGCCAGCGGCCACACCGCTCTCGCCCACGATCTTGAACAGACCGATCTCAGCGGTATTGGCCACGTGGGTGCCGCCGCACAGCTCCATCGACACGCCGGGGACATCGACAACCCGCACCACATCGGCGTATTTCTCACCGAACATCGCCACGGCGCCGGCGGCCTTGGCCTGCTCGATCGCCATCTCCTGCACCTCCAGGCTGTGGGCCTCGCTGATCCAGCCGTTGATCAGCGCCTCGATCTGGTCGAGCTCGGCCGCCGTCACGGCGCGGGGGGAGTGGAAGTCGAAGCGGAGGCGATCGAAATCCACCAGCGAGCCGGCCTGGCCGATGCCGGGATCCACCACCTGCTTGAGGGCCGCCTGCAGCAGGTGCGTGGCGGTGTGGTTGGCCTGAGCGCGACGACGGCAGGCGCGATCCACCTGCGCCATCACCAGATCACCCACCGCCAGGCTGCCGCGCTCGAGGCGGCCGCTGTGCACGAACACGCTGCGGTTGCGGCTGACGCCCTCGATCGCCACGATCACCCCATCACCGCCGGCCCCGGCGCCGTTCAGCACACCCCGGTCGCCGATCTGGCCGCCACCTTCGCCATAGAAGGGCGTCACATCGAGCACCAGCTGCACGCTGTCGCCGGCCACGGCCCGCTCGGCCGGCTCGCCATTCACCACCAAAGCCAGCACACAGCTGGGGTGTTCCAGCGCTTCATACCCCTTGAAGGCGGTGGCCTCCAGCTCGGCCGCCATCTGCTCGATCGCCCCCTGCAGGGTGAGGTCGATGCTCACCGCCGCGGCCTTGGCCCGCTGCCGCTGGGCCTCCATCGCCGCCTCGAAACCGGCCAGATCCACCGTGAGGCCATGCTCCTCGGCGATCTCCTCGGTGAGCTCCAGTGGGAAGCCGTAGGTGTCGTACAGCTCGAACGCCTGCTCACCGGAGATCTGCCTGGGCTGAGCGGCCAGCACATCCGCCAGCAGCTTCTCACCCCGCTCCAGGGTTTCCAGGAAGCGGGCCTCCTCGCGCTGGAGCTCGGCCAGAATCACCTCGCGCCGCTCCACAAGCTGCGGGTAAGCGCTCTGCATCAGGGCGATCGACGCTTCACCCATCGCTGTGAGGAAGGGCTTGTCGATGCCGAGGAGACGTCCGTGGCGCACCACGCGGCGCAGCAACCGGCGCAGGATGTAGCCGCGGCCCAGGTTGCTGGCGGTGACGCCATCGCAGATCAGCTGGGTGATAGCGCGGGAATGGTCGCCGATCACCTTGAGCGACGTCTTGCCCTTGTCGCTCTGGGCGTGGTAGTCGACCCCTGCCAGAGCCGCCGCTGTCTCGATCAGCGGATAGATCAGGTCGGTTTCGTAGTTGTTGGGCACCGCCTGCAGGATCTGGGCCATCCGCTCCAGGCCCATGCCGGTGTCGATGTTGCGGTTGGCCAGCGGCGTGAGGGTGCCCTCCGCGTCGCGGTTGTACTGCATGAACACCAGGTTGTAGAACTCGATGAAGCGCGAGTCGTCCTCCAGGTCGATGCCCTCATCGCCGAGCTCGGGTTTGAAGTCGTAGTAGATCTCCGAACAGGGGCCGCAGGGGCCGGTGGGGCCGGAGGCCCAGAAGTTGTCGGCCTCATCCATGCGGATGATCCGCCTGGGATTCACCCCCACCACATCGCGCCAGATCGCCTCGGCTTCGTCGTCCTCGCGAAACACACTCACGACGAGGTTCGCGGGCGAGAGGCCGAACACGCCGGTGCTCAGCTCCCAGGCCCACTGGATCGCCTGCTCCTTGAAGTAATCGCCGAAGGAGAAGTTGCCGAGCATCTCGAAGAACGTGTGATGCCGGGCCGTGCGGCCCACGTTCTCGATGTCATTGGTGCGAATGCACTTCTGGCTGCTGGTGGCACGGGGCGCCGGCCGCTGCTGCTGGCCCAGGAACACCGGCTTGAACGGCAGCATGCCGGCGATGGTGAGCAGCACCGTCGGGTCCTCCGGCACCAGCGAGGCGCTGGCGATCGGCTGATGGCCGCGCTGTTCGTAGAAATCGAGGAAGGCGGCGCGGATCTCGGCACCGCTGCGGGGGCGGCCGGCGCCGGTGAGGGAAGCGGCAGAGGGGGCGGCAGCCATGGCGAAAGCGGAGCGAAACGTGCCTGAACAGGGCATGATCGCCCAGACCCGGCCGGGCCGACTTGGGCGCCACACCCGCCTCCTCCACCGCTGCAGCAGCCCCCAGCCGCGCCGAACTGCGGCTGCGCTCGATCGCCTGGGCCCTGGCGACAGGCCTGAGCGCCCTGGGGCTGGGGCTGCTGATCAGCGGCCTGGAGGCGGGGCTGCGGGCCGGCGGCTGCGGGCTCTTCTACGGCCTGCTCGCCTTCCACCTGCAGCGCGTCGACCCGGACGACAGCCACCTGCAGGCCGGCCTGGTGGGAGCCGTCTGCGGCATCCACAGCCTCGGTCTGCCGCCGCTGGCACCCTGGCCGCTGCTGGAACCGCTGCGGGCCGGCTTGGCCAGGGTCGCGCCAGCTGTGATGATGGAGCTCGTTCGTGCCTGGCTGCCGCTGATCGGCGCCGCGCTGGTGCTCCACGGATCACGGGCCCTCTCGCGAGCCTTCGCGGGAGCTGGGCGTCCCGCTGGGCGTCCCTGAACCGCCCCACCCCCTGGCACCGGCCCACCTGCCCCCATGAGCCTGCTGCATGCCACCTGGCTGCCCGTTGTCCCGGCGGGCAGCTTCGCCAAGGGCAAGGCCCCGTCTGCGGGCCTGCTGATCTGGGCGGATACCTGGCGCGTGGCTGAACCGGTGACGCCCACCGGTTCGGCGCCGGCCCATCCGCTCAGCCTCGATCTCGACGATCTGGCCACCTGGCTGGACGACAACGACTTCTGGTCGGAAGCGCTGCGACAGGCCAGCGCCACCCTCACCCTGCCCAGCCGCCGCCAGGCCACCCGTGGCAGCAAGCTCGACGCCGACGGCCCCTGGAGTGGGCTGCCGCTGCAGGCCGGTGAACCACTGCCCAAAGACCTCACCTGGTGGCCCTGGCAGGTGGAGGGCTGGTGCCTCAAGCCAGGTCCGGCCGCCGACTGGCTCAACCAGCTGCCCCTTTCCGGTTTCGCCGAAGCGGGTCTGGGCGACGACCTGCGCTGGTGGGCCCACCTGCAGCGCTGGTGCCTGAGCCTGATCGCCCGCGGCCGCTGGCTGCCGGATGCGGCGGGCGGGAAGGCCTCCTGGCAGCCGCTGCTCAACCGCGAGGACGACCGCCGCCGCCTCGAGGAGCTGGCGGCGCGCATGCCCCAGGTGGTGGCCGCCGCCAGCATCGATCCCCATCTGGCCTGCGGCCGGCCTCGCTCGAACCGCCTGCTGGTGGCGGGCCTGGTGGAGAAACTGCTCGATGGCCAGCTGCGGGAGGCCTTTGCCCCCGGCGGCGCCGGCCTCGATCCACTGCTGGCGGCCTGGGAGGAGGCCCTGGCCAGCCGCGACGGCCGCATCGCCATCGACGAAGAGGACCAGGAGCGCCTGGCCACCGCCAGCCACCACTGGCGCGAAACCGTGGCCGGCCGCGTGGCACCGGCGCGGGCCTGCCTGGAGCTGTTTGCACCCCCGGAAGGGGAGGAGCTCTGGGAGCTGGGTTTCGGTCTGCAGGCCGAAGCCGACCCGAGTCTGCGGGTGCCGGCCGGCACCGTCTGGGCAGCGGGCGATGGCCGGCTGGCCCTGGGTGAGATCCAGCTGGAGCAGCCGGGCGCACTGCTGCTGGAGGGCCTGGGCCGGGCGCTGACGGTGTTCGAACCGGTCGAGCGCGGTCTCGATGCCGCCACCCCGGAAACCATGCCGCTCACGCCGGCTGAGGCGTTCGTTCTGGTGCGCACCGCCGCCGTGCGCCTGCGCGATGTGGGCGTGGGCGTGGTGCTGCCCCCCAGCCTCTCCGGCGGCCTGGCCAGTCGTCTGGGCCTGGCGATCACCGCCGAGCTGCCGGAGAAGTCGCGCGGCTTCACCCTCGGCGAAACGCTCGACTGGCACTGGGAATTCATGATCGGCGGCGTCACCCTCAACCTGCGCGATCTGGAAAAGCTGCAGGCCAAGCGCAGCCCGCTGGTGCAGCACAAGGGCGCCTGGATCGAGCTGCGGCCCCTGGATCTGCGCAACGCCGAGAGGTTCTGCGCCGCCGAGCCCCCCTTCAGCCTCGATGACGCCCTGCGCATCACCGGCAACGAGGGCGAAACGCTGCAGCGCATGCCGGTGCATGCCTTCACCGCCGGGCCGCGGCTGCAGGCGGTGCTGGAGCAATACCACCAGCAGAAGGCCCCAGATCCGCTGCCGGCACCCCCCGGTTTCGCCGGCCAGCTGCGCCCCTATCAGGAGCGCGGCCTCGGCTGGCTGGCCTTCCTGCACCGCTTCGATCAGGGCGCCTGCCTGGCGGACGACATGGGCCTGGGCAAGACGATCCAGCTGCTGGCCTTCATCCAGCACCTCAAGGCCGAAGAGGAGCTGAAGCGGCCGGTGCTGCTGGTGGCGCCCACCTCGGTGCTCACCAACTGGAAGCGCGAGGCGGCGGCATTCACACCGGAGCTGATGGTCACCGAGCACTACGGCCCGCGCCGCCCCAGCACGCCCGAGGCGCTGAAGAAGGCGCTGGTGGGAGTGGATCTGGTGCTCACCAGCTACGGCCTGCTCCAGCGCGACAGCGAGGTGCTCGACAAGGTCGACTGGCAGGGGGTCGTGATCGACGAAGCGCAGGCGATCAAGAACCACACCGCCAAGCAGTCGATGGCGGCGCGGGATCTGGGGCGGCCCCTGCGGAGCAGTCGGGGAGGCAACAGTGGTGGCAGCCGCTTCCGGATCGCCCTCACCGGCACCCCGGTGGAGAACCGCGTCAGCGAGCTGTGGGCGCTGATGGATTTCCTCAACCCCAAGGTGCTCGGCGATGAGCCGTTCTTCCGCCAGCGCTACCGGCTACCGATCGAGCGCTACGGCGATATGTCGTCGCTGCGGGATCTCAAGGCCCGCGTCGGCCCGTTCATCCTGCGCCGCCTGAAAACCGACAAATCGATCATCTCCGACCTGCCCGAAAAACTGGAGCTGAACGAGTGGGTGGGTCTCGCCCCCGAGCAGAAGAAGCTCTACAACAAAACCGTGGAGGAAAGCCTCGATGCGATCGCCCGGGCACCCCTGGGCCAGAAGCACGGTCAGGTGCTGGCGCTGCTGACGCGGCTCAAGCAGATCTGCAACCACCCGGCCCTTGCCCTCAAGCAGGATCCCGACACCAGCGATCCCGGCTTCTTCCAGGAGTTCGCCGCCCGCAGCGCCAAGGTGCAACGCCTCGAAGAGATCCTCGAGGAGGTGATCGAGGCCGGCGATCGGGCCCTGCTGTTCACCCAGTTCGCCGAGTGGGGCCATCTGCTCAAGGCTCACCTCGAGCGCAAGTGGCGCCAGGAGGTGCCGTTCCTTTACGGCAACACCAGCAAAACGGAGCGCCAGGCGATGGTCGATCGCTTCCAGGACGACCCGCGCGGCCCGCAGCTGTTCCTGCTGTCGCTCAAGGCCGGCGGTGTGGGCCTCAACCTCACCCGCGCCAGCCATGTGTTCCACATCGACCGCTGGTGGAATCCGGCCGTGGAGAACCAGGCCACCGACCGCGCCTATCGGATCGGCCAGCAGAACCGCGTGCTCGTGCACAAGTTCATCACCAGCGGCTCAGTCGAGGAGCGGATCGATCGGATGATCAAGGAGAAATCGAAGCTGGCCGAGGAGATCGTCGGCTCCGGCGAGGAGTGGCTCGGCGGCATGGACATCGGCCAGCTCAAGGAGCTGGTGACCCTCAGCGATGAGGCCTGAGCCGCACCACTGAGGGCTGCTGCAGCTGCCGTCAGCGGGACAGCAGGTCAGGGCCGCTCAATCGGCCAGGGGCGATCAACACGGAGTGCTGGTGCCCCATCCTGCGCGGATCTCAATCCCAGGGGAACGGCAGGGAGTGCAACCAGCTCACCCGCGCCTCGGCCCGCAGGCGCTGATCGCCCGCGGCCGGCTGCAGCAGATCCGGACAACCGCTGCTGCTGCGCTGACCGGAGGGGCAGACCATCCGCTCGCTCGGCACATCCAGCAGCTGGGTGCCGGCGATGTGAGCGCCGTGCAGATGCGCCCGGTTCAGGGAACCGCGCAACATCACCGCACCGTTGAGATAAGCGCCGCGCAGATCGGCACCACTGAGGTCGGTGTCCACCAGCAGCGCCCCGACACCAATATCGTCGCTGACCAAGTTTCGCCGATCCACAGCGCAGCTGGTCAATGGGAAGCAGGGATGGCTGGGATCCCCCTGCAGGCGCAGATCGTCCTCCTGCTCCGCCTCCACCAACCGCAACCCGAGGTGGGCGCGGCGCAGATCGGCACCCCTGAGGCTGGTGTGATCCAGCTTGGCGGAGGAGAGATTCACGCCCTGCAGCCGCGCCCCATCGAACCGGGCGCCACTGAGCCGGGCCCGCCCCAGATTGGCGCCGCTGAAATCAGCATCACGGGCGTCCACGTTGGCGAGGTCGGCGCTCTCAAGATCAACGCCGCGCAGCTGCGCACGCACCAGCCGGGAGCCGGCCAGATTGCTGCTCTCCATATCGTTGCCGCTGAGGTCGGCGTCGCTGAAATCAACACGGGTCAGATCAGCGGATTCAAGATCGCAGGAGCGCAGCAGGGCGCCGCGCATGCTGGTGACCAGCAGACGCGCATCGGCCAGGTCGGTGCCGATCAAGATGGCCCGGTCCATCCGCGCTCCGCTGAGGTCGGCGTTCTCCAGATCGGTGCCGATCAGGCGGGCACCGCGCAGGTCGGCGCCGCGCAGATCCGCAAACCGCAGGTCAATGCCGCTGAGGTCGGCACCGGCGCACCGGGCTTTCGGGCCGATCTCACAGCCCGCCGGCAGCTGGCGGCGGCAGGGTGCATCGGCCGGCACGGTGCAGCCAGGCCGGGTACCGGACTGCTCGGTGCGCAGGCAGCAGAGGGAACCAGTCGCCGCCTGAACGCGGGGATCCAGGGCGGGGGGCAGTGGCGCCTTGCTACCGGGCGCCGCCGGCCTGGCACTGGGCGCCGACGCCGGGCTGGCAACCGCCACCGGCGCCGCCGCGGCCCGGCGGGGGACCCCGACGATCGCACCGGCAGCGAGGGGAGAGAGCAACGCGGCGAGCAAACGTGTGTACAGAGAGGTCGTCATGGCAAAAGGCCAAAGGACCCATCCAGGCTGTAGACACCCTCAACAACACACCAGCGCGGCAGTGCCACTGCCCTGAGCTCGGAAGATCGGGCGGGATAATGAAGGAACGCCATCGGTGGCCTGTGACCCTCTCTTCCGCCGCCATCACCACCCAGCTGGGCGAGCAGGGCCTCGGCCAGCAGCCCTGGTGGGTGGAGCAGTGGATGGAGCTGATCAACGGCTACCGCTTCAAGAAACGGCTGGAGCGGGCCTGGGCCTACGCCCGCGAGGGCAATGTGCTCTCGATCCGCTTTGAGGGGCGACGCGTTCATGCCCGCGTGCAGGGCAGCGGCGAGGAGCCCTACAAGCTGAAGATCTGGCTGGATGTGCTCAGCGACGACGACTGGCGTTATGTCCTGGAGGCCCTCGGCCAGAAGGCGCGCTGGTCGGCCCAGCTGCTGGCCGGCGTGATGCCCCAGGACATCGAACGGGCCTTCGCCGCCAGCGGCCGGCGGCTGTTCCCGTTCAAGCTGCAGGAGGTGCGCAGCGAATGCACCTGCCTCGACAACCGCAACGGCAAGGGCAATCTCTGCAAGCACATCAGCGCCGTCTATTACCTGATGGGCGAGCGCTTCAGCGAAGATCCCTTCGTGCTGTTCCAGCTGCGCGGCCGCAGCCGCGCCCAGCTGCTGAGCGACCTGGCCGAACAGCGACGGCTGCTGCTGGCCAGGAAGGCGCAGGAGGCCCAGGAAGCCCGCGCAGCGGCCCAGGCGGCGGCGCCAGGGGAAACCACATCAGCCCTGCCGGCAGCCCGCTGCGAGAGCGAAACCGGCCTGAGCCCAACCCCTGCGGCGATCCGTGATCCCAACCGCTGGTGGCGCTATGACGCGGCCCTGGATCCGGCACTCGTGGTGATCACACCGGCCATGGAGGGCGATACCGGCCTGGACGCCGCCGGCCCCCTGCCCCTGGCTGAGGACGGACGCTTCCCGGAGGCGGCACGCCATTTTGTGGACCATCTCAAGATCCAGGGAGCAGCCTTCAGCGCCGGTGCCATGGCCACCGCCATGGCGATCGGTCGCGAACAAGCGAGCCAGGAACCGGCGTGAGCGCCCCGGCGCGGCAGAAACGACGCCATCGCCGCCGCTGCCGGCCAGGTCGACCGGCGGCTGCGGCCTGGCTCACGGCCCTGCAACGACACCTGGCACACCGGATTGTGCGCTGCCACTGGCAGGCCTTCGGCATCCCGCTGCTGGCGAGCTGCCCCGAGGCGATGGGAACGACCCTGGCGCAGGAGAGCGACCACCTGGCCCAGGAGCTCTTCGCCAGCGACACCGTGGTGCTCGCCCACGATGGCAGCGCCGATCCACACCTGATCTATGCCAATGCAGCAGCTCTGAAACTGTGGCAGCGCCCCTGGGCGGCGATGGTGGGCATGCCATCTCGGCTCACCGCCGAACCGGAACAGCGGCCGGAGCGGGCGCGGATGCTGGCGCAGGCGCGCGCCCGGCAGGCCCTGAGCGGCTACAGCGGCATCCGCATCAGCGCCGATGGCCGGCGCTTCCTGATCCGCAACGCCCGTCTGTGGACCCTGGTGGACGACAGCGGCCTGAGCTGCGGCCAAGCGGCGGCCTTCAGCGACTGGCACTGGTTGTGAGCGGGCCGCAGCCATGACGGATCTTCTGCACGGCGTGGACTGGCAGGCCTGGCTGCCGGCCCTCCGCACCCCCGCCGGCGCCCTGCTCTTCATCCCGCTCTATGCACTCTGGGTCACGCTGCTGCTGCCCGGGGTGTGGGCTTCGATGCTGGCCGGTGCGCTTTACGGCACCGGCTGGGGCAGCCTGATCGTGTTCATCGGCGCCTGTCTCGGAGCGGAGGCGGCTTTCCTGCTGGGGCGCTACGCCCTGCGCAACTGGGCGCGGCAGCGGCTGGCCACACGGCCGACACTGCTGGCGCTGGAGCAGGCCGTCAGCCGGGAGGGCCTGAAGCTGGTGCTGCTCACACGGCTGTCGCCGGCGTTTCCGTTCTCGCTGCTGAACCTGGCCTATGGCCTCAGCGATGTGAGCCTGCGCGACTATTCCCTGGGACTGATCGGCATCCTGCCGGGCACGATCCTGTTCTGCGGCCTCGGCGCCCTGGCTGGAGATGTGGCCCGCTTCGGGGCGGTGCTCTCCGGTCAGGCCGATGGCGGCACCTGGGCCCTGCGGCTGGTGGGGGTCGTGGCCAGCCTGGGTGTGGTCTGGCTGGTGGGGCGCGCAGCGCGCAGCGCCCTGCAGAGCGCTGCTGAAGACATCAGCAGCTGAAGCTCACGCATGAGCCTGACTCAAAGGGAGCTCGGCAGCGGCGGGGGAAACGTTGCCACGGGCATCCCCAGCAACTGCTGCTGCAGGCGGGAGGCATCGAGGCTCGAGAGGCTGCCATTGCCCGTGGTGTCGCCGATCAGCACGGGCGAGAGGCAGGGATGGGCATCGAAGCCGGAGTCGAGCCCCACCACCACCCGCTGAATCAGAGCGGCAGCACCACTGGCGTCGGGATGAACCGGCTCAATCGCGCCGTTGCCGGTGGTATCACCGCTGAAGACCACAGCCACCAGACCTGGATCAGCGGCGAACAGCAGCTCGGGATGACCGGGGCTGGTGACGCTGACCTGCACCAGGGTGGTGGAGCCATAGGCGGCGGATGGCGCCACAACGCCGCCGCAACGGAACAGCTGCAGATCACGGCCGCTGAGGGGGGTACTGCCCGAGAGGCTGTACTCCATGGTCCCGGTCGGGTTGAGGTTGAACTGCAACGACCAGTCGGCGGGCAGATCGGCTCCGGGCAGCAGGGTGACCTGATGGATCACGGCCGCATCAACGCTGATCAGCCCATGCAGACTGGTGACGGCGGTGGTGGTGGAGAGCAGCACCGGCAGCCCCAGCCATCCATTGGCGTAGGCAACTCCATTCAGCCCGAGCTGCTGAGCGGGCCCACGGGCGGTGTCCGCCACGGCGATCAGGTGAGCCTCCGGCTGGCGGTTGAACGGCAGGATGTAAGCGTCACCGGTGAGGCCGTCCCGGTTGCCATCCATCAGACCACCGGCGGCAGAGACCAGACCATCGCCCCGGCTGTCGATCTGCAGGGTGTAGTCACCGGCCGGAAGGCGATCCGCACGAAATGGCGAAGCCGGCAGGCCGGTGAGTGAATCCGAGCGGAGCAGGTAGAGCTCCGAAGCAGCTGCATCCCAATGCAACGAGAGCCGATCCAGCGGCCGCCCCTGCGGACCGATCAGGCGCAGATCGGGGCGATCCTGCGTGGCATCAGGGCCGTCAACCAGGTTGAGCCGGTTCAGATCCGGAGCGGCACTGAGCTGCAGAACCACACCACTGGCGAGATGGCGCACTGCCGTCACCGCAATCGCTGCCTGCTGCAGGCGCCGCACCGGTTCGATCGGCGCGCTCACCGCCTGGCCGTCTGCAACGGCCAGGCGCAGAGGCAGCGCCGCCAGCTGCTCCGGACTCAGATCCGCCGGCACCTGGGCCCGCAGGCTGGTACCAGCCGTACTGATCCAATCAGGCCCCTCCAGCTTCAGCAGCGTCAGCGGATCCCCGTCCGCATCCATCGCTCGATCGGCCAGATCCAGCACCAGCTCCTGCCCAGGCACCAGGGTCAGGCTGAGCCCAGCGCCACTGAGCTGAGGCGCAGCATTGATGGTGATCTGCAGAGCCTGCAGCTGCTCGCGGATCTGGGGCCAGGGGCCCTGCAGCAACGCACCGTCCAGAACGACTCGGTCGAGGCCGGGTTCAACATCAAGGAGCTGCAAGGAGCCGACCGTGCTGGGATCAGAGCTGTCGATCAGGAACAGATCCGACTGCTGATCCGCCAGCGCCAGGCGCTGCGGCAGGCCGGGAACAGCAGCTTGTGCCAGCAGACTGCCGCCGATCAGCTGATCACCACTGACCCGCAGCAGGAAGCGATCAGCACCGGGACCACCCACCAGCCAATTGCCACCCAGGCTGTCGCTATTGATCAGCTCATCGTCACCGTCACCAGCGACAACCAGGGAGCCAACACCAACGAAAATCCGCTCCGCCATCGCCGACCCCAGCACACTGACATCGGCCAGCTGAACGCCTTCACGGGGAAGCACTGTGAAGGCGATGGGATCCAGCAGAGTGAGCGCACCGACATCGTCGAGCACCACGCCCAGCACCAGGTCAAGCTCCCTCCAGCTGGATTGCCAGGTGATCGATCGCATGAGCTGTTGCAAGGAGAATCAAAAACAAAAGGCTGCCAAGGGAGGCAGCCGGATGAACAACGGCTGATGCCGCGCTTAGATCAACCCCGTGAAATGGGAGGGGTTAGCCAGCTGGGCAGCGGAGACATTGGCAATATGTGCCAACTCCAGGCCATCCAGACTCAGCAGAGTATCAACCCCAACCTGCCGGAAGCCGAGATCAGTGAAACGCACTCCCTGCAAACCAAGGCGATCCTCACCCTGCCTGAAGTCCATCACAAACTGCTTGGCAGCGGGGAGATCACCAGGGGCACTCACCAACCAGAACTGGTCGCTGCCGGCACCACCATTGAGGTAGTTGCTACCGGCAGCATCAAGCACATAGAACCTGTCGTTACCAAGCCCACCCAAGGCACGGTTTGCACTGCTGCCAAGAACAATGATGTCGTCGCCAAGGCCTGCACTGATGCGGTTGCCATCACCCTCTGTGGCCCAGATCTCATCATCACCACTGCCACCGGTGATCAGGTCGCGGCTACCGGCGTAGACGATATCAGCACCACGTCCCGTGAAGATCCTGTTATCAGATCCAGCGAGGATGGCCGTATCCACCTGGTCGTCACCAGCACCGGTCGATAACACATCATTCCTGCCATCAAAGCCCTGCAGCTTGATGGCATCCGAACTGAAACTGTCATCCGACCCAGCGGTGCCAACTTTCACGTCAACCACCTCATCGGCGCGCAGGGCCAGGTTCTGCAGACGTGCATCCTGGGATGCTGGCAACTCAGCCTGGGCATAGGCCTGGGCAGCGGTGCCATGGTTGGCCTTCAGATACTCCGCCAGCGCATCCTGCTCAGTGCCATCGCCACTGAAGCTGGCGGCACCAGTCAGTGGTGCAGCGGGATTGAACAAATCCACCCGGTTGGAAGGTCCAGCAACATTCTGGATCGAATCAGCAGGGAAGGGATAACCATCACCACCACTGGCCAGATAGTTGAGGGTCACCATCCGGAAGGCACGGGCAGGATCACCGACCAGATCACCAGCGCGCACAACCACGTCCAGATCATGCCCCTGGGCATCCTGAATCGCCAGGTTGACGATACGATCACCGGCGGGTCGATTCAGATCAAAGCTGAAAGCCACGCCACTCAGCTGCGGGAAGCGACCCTGACCCGGATACAGGGCGATGCTGTGCTCCAACAACTCTTTGAGCTTGCTGGCCGTCACCGTAACCAGGGTGAGGCCATTGTTGAAGCGCAGGGAGTTTTCAATATCCAGCGTGGAAACAGCGCCCTCAGGCTTCTGCGCAGATGGATTGGCCAATGGAGGCTCTTTTGCACCGCTCAGCACATCGATCGAGCCGATCTGAGAACGAATGCCGCCGCCATTCTTGAGCGAGAGCACAACCGAAGGGTCAACCTTAAGAGCGTATTGAAGATTTGCATCCGCCGTGAGATCGCCAAGGTTGGTTTCTTCAGAGCGCACCAGCATGCGCTCCCCTTCAAGGTACGACTTCGCATAACCCCACACCTGCCCATCCTTCACGCTGATCACCGCCTGCACAGCATCAGTGAGATCCTGCACGTTCTCAGCCTTACTGCCCTCCGCAAAGGCCGTGCTGGCCAGCTGCGCCTCGGACACATTCCAGACCTTGGCCACGGTAGCGGCGGTGGCGGCGTAGGCACCACTGACCGACGGATCCACGCTACCGGGGATGATGCGGCCCTGGGCATCAAAATCAACGACCAGACGGCCAAGATAGGTGTATTCGTTATCGGTATTGACGATCAGCGTTGGCGCCCCATCAGCACCCTGCGTCAGTAAGGGATAGGAATCCGCAACAGTGGCTGCATGCCCTGGGAAGGCTGCAAGCTGGTCGCTGCCATCGCCGAGACGAGTGTTGGAACCGGCCGCAAGGATGATATCAACACCGCGCAGCAATGGCGCCAGAGCCTTCTCATTCTCAAGCTGCTGCAGGTGAGCCATCAGGATCACCTTATTCACACCCTGACTGATCAGATCATCGATCACAGGCTGCAGCTGACTGGCCAACAACGCCATATCATCACGCTCTGCACCATCACCACTGAAGCCTTGCACCTCCACACCACCGGCTGAGCTGATCTGCTCAAGAATCTGGGTTGTAGCCCCCACCAGACCGATCTTCTCACCATTCTTGGTGACCACCGCCGAGGGAACGATCTTGCCCTTCTGAGCAGAGGCTTCCTCAAGGCCAACCCCTGCAACAGTATTGCTGAAGCGCGAGCTCAGATCAACATCGGCGCTGAAATCCAGATTGGCCGAAAGATAAGGGAACTGAGCTCCGACCCAGCCCGAGGCAGGCATGAACGCATCGCGGAAAACACGTGAACCCAGATCAAACTCATGATTGCCGATCGTGGAGGCTTCCACACCAATCAAATTATGGATAGCGATATCCACCGCGCCAATCGGATGATTGGCGCTGGCAGCCAGACTGAGCGTGGATCCGGTCACCGCATTGAGCTCATCGCGCACACTGCTATCGGTACCAGCATTGAGGAACGGACCAGGGATGAAGTTGTCACCACCAGCCAGGATCAGAGTATTGGCATGGGTGTGATCAAAACCATCAACCAATGCAGCCAGATAGGGGGCTGTCTGAGAGGCGAGCAAACCAGCCTCACCATCAGAAAGGTGGAGAAGTTGCAGACGATAGGGAATCGGGAAGTCGAGCACAGACACCACATCATTATTCTCACTGGAAGCGATCACACTGCGGGCTGCATTGGTGGCACTGGTCAGAAACGTGATGCCCTCCACCCGCTGGGCAGCAGGGAACACGATCGGATCCACCGCCTCAGGGGCATAGGGGTTGGTGACATCGAAGATCGCCGCCATGCTGGAGCTGGCGCGCTCAAGGGCAACGAAGGCATAGGTGCGACCGTTAAGGCTGAACACCTCCACCATCTCCGGCTCCACGCCTTTGTCGTCCTCCCGGCTGTTAACGGGATACAGGCCCTTGGCCATCGCCAGCTGTTCCAGTGCCGAGCCGGAGTCGAACACCACATTGCCTTTGGAATCAAAGATGCGCAGCGAGCGCGATCCCAGGGCATAGGCCTGATCAACGATGCCATCGCGATCGAGATCGCCGGTGTTGGTGAAGACGTAGAGGCGCTGCGCATTGGCGGCCAGCAGACCAGCCTTCTGATCAGCACTGGCATTAGCGGCAGCCGTCAACAGGGAAGACAACCGTGAGGTTTCATCGGGATCCAGGAAGTCGTTGCGATCGTCACCTTCACCAGCCGCGAGCAGGAAGGTCTCACCGTTGTAGGTGAAGGTGGCCAGACCATCCGGCATCACCAAACCATACACATCATGATTGTTGGCAGGCTTATAACCACCTCCGTCGCCCAAATCTTCGGTATCGAGAGCCGGATCCGTGAAGGTAACCACCGTGAAGGCGTTACCACTGGCCCCCTCCGTCCCGAAATCGTTGTCATAGTTGACCACCAAGGCACCGTCATCGCGCAGGGTGAGGCCTTCAGGCTTGTCGTAATTGAGAGTGCCGCCCACCGAGGGCAGATTGAACAACTCCACTTTGTTGACAAGCTGGATGCCAGCAGCTGCCAGGCGATCGGCGCTGGATGCCGGTGGATTGACCACATGGAAACCACCCACAGCTGGCTTCACGAGCGTGGTGGCGACACCAGCCGTGAAGGAGCTGGATGTCGGCAGCGACAGAATCAGCGCCCGCAGCAGAGGGGCTGCTGGATCCAGTGAATCGGGCAGCAGGGTCGCCAGATCCAGCTGGTTGGCCGTCAGGCCTGCCTGGATGATCGGTAGCACCGCATCAAATTCGGCCAGGCTGCCGACACCATCGCCCAGGCTGGCCAGTCCCAGCCCTGGTGCTGCAGCCAGTTGAGCGAGATAGGAACCGAAGTCGAGCCCGCTGGCCTTCATGGTCGCCAGCAAGTCCGCGAAGGGCAGGTCCTGGGTGCGCGCCGAATCCACCGCGCCGCTCACCGGATCGCGGTACTGCAGCCGCAGTGCCGTGAGCTCGCTGGCGTTCCGCACGAAGATCGCCGTCTTGGTGGTTAACTCGGTGAGGATCAGGCTGTCAGCACCGATCGCCAGATAACCAAACAAGGCCGTAGCCCGGTTGATGCCGCTCAGATCCACGATCTGGCTGCGGCTGTTGTCCAACAATTCGGGACTGGCCACACCGATCGCATCGATCCAGCTGGCGATAGCCAAGCCGGCAGCCTTGGCGGTGGCCATCACACTCAGCTCACCGATCTCCACCTGGCTCGTTGGAGCACTCACCGCCTTGTGGATCTGATCAGCAATCAGGAAGTAGCTATATTTGCTGGTGTCATAACCGCTGACACCAGTCAAGAAGGAGGAGATGTCAACAATACCCGAGGACTCTTCATCCTGGGTGATCGCGCCAGCCCCAGTAAACAGAGCAGGATTATGCTGAGCCAGCT